>JAUVTM010000159.1 GCA_030601545.1 Syntrophobacterales bacterium | reverse complement strand
ATGCTCCATGCGCGTTCACGGACAACGGCCGTGAACTCTCCTAGTGCGTCTTAGCAACAACCTCCTGAAACTCATCCTCGCGAAATACGGAAAGGGGCGGTTCATCTTCCAGGCTTTTCCCAGGCTCATAATCAAAGGCCTTTTGAGTGTAGCTGGCCACAGTCCGGAAGATCTCCATCACCGGTATGTTATTAGGACAGGCATTGGAACATTGGCCGCAGCCAATACATGCCGTGCTAATATGGGCTATACGAGTAATATGGAAAAAGACCGTGTCAGTAGGCATTTTGAGGATACCTTTGCGTTTCGCCCAGCGCAAATATTGGGAGGGTTCGTGCTCGAAGACATCCGTGACGAAAACACACTCTTTACAGTAGCAAACAGGACAGGCCACCCTGCAGTTATAACAGTTGACGCAATTTCCCAGATAGTTCATGAGCTTGTTCAGGTCGGCAGTGGCCTCACTGGTTTCGGCAAACATTTGGTCACGGTAGGCTATGCGTTCGGCCACCAGTTTTTCTATGGCTTGGGCACGGGCTTCCGGCTCTTTGGTGGAAGGCAGTGCCAAGCTGTCAAGCAGATCTTCCCCTTTCTCCGTATTAGCTTTCACTAGCAGGTGATCGGTCGTATCAACACCCACCAGCCCGATAAGCAGATCAGCGTTTTGGGGAATGGGATACTCGCAGGCTTTGCATGCCGGCGAAACATCGAAGCCGTTACTAACCGTACCCTTTCCTGCTTGGATATTGTTGTAAAACTGCAAAGTTGATTCCTTGCCGTTATCCCCGGCAAAATTAGGGTAGTTGACGTTGCTGTAAGCGCCCAGACAGTCCATCCCTATCAGGATGACGTCCCCAACGCTGCCTTGTTTCAACTTCACGAGCTCAATGAAGGCCCGGATCTCGCAGGGTCGAAGCACCACCGCCACCTTTCCCTTAATTGGCTTTCTGGTGAGTCTAGAGACCACCTTTGCAGCGTTGATGGGAAAGACGGGTGCAAGCGGATCGGCGCCGTCGAGCTTTTCCGGGTCGGTTACCAGGGTGGGCATCACCGCGTTTTTCATGGGTAAATGCTGAGCAACCAGAAGAGCGCTGATTTCCTCCGCCTGTAAAAGTGTTTTGAAGAAACCCTGCAATGAGGTGACCAGGTTCTGCCCCTCGATTTGAATTTTTGCTGTGCTTGCCATCGATTTCCTCCAGGTTATCTGCAAGGATGGTTAGATTACCATCTGTTGTCGCACTTCGTTGGGGCCTAGCGCCTTAACCTCTTCAACCAATTCCTTCATGGTGTTGGCAAAATCAATGCCCTCGCTGGCACCGATCCAGGTGAGTTTCACCCTCCGCTCGTCAAAACCGAACCGTGGCAGAATCTCTTTCAGTAACTTGACCCTGCGGCGAGCCTTTAAGTTGCCATTAATGTAATGACAGTCCCCAGGATGACAGCCGCTGATAAGAACTGCATCCGCACCCTCCAGCAGGGCCTTAATCACATATTTGGGATCCACCATGCCGGTACACATCATTCGAATCATCCGCACGTTGGGAGGCTGGGTCAACCTGGAGGTCCCAGCCAGATCAGCGGCAGTATACGTACACCAGTTGCAGACAAAGGCGATTATTGTCGGCTCGAAATCTGCCATTTTTCCCTCCATCAGAAATGCCTAAAGTGAACTAAAGTGCCTAAAATCTGAAATCCCAAATCCGCAATCCGAGATCCGAGATCCGAATCAGAGTTCGGCTAATAAATCGTCGAGGATACCTTCGATTTCCGCAAAGATCTGCTTACCGGTAAAGTGATTGATCTGCGCTGCCCCACTCGGACAGTGACCCGCGCAGCTTCCGCATCCCTTACAGAGTGCCTCGTTTATCACCGACACCCCTCTCCGGCCATCAAATTCAATGGCCGAGTATGGACAAAGATCAATGCAGGCTTGACATCCAGCACAAATATCTGGATCTATCCAGGAAATGGTAGAAGGAATCTCTACCTTCCCCCTGGTAGCCAGGGCTAGCGCCTGGGCTGCTGCTCCAGCTGCGTGAGAGACCGCGTCGGGAATATCTTTAGGACCCTGGCAGGCTCCGGCTAGAAACACCCCGTCAGTGGTTGTAGTCACAGGTCCCAATTTGGGATGTTCCTCTAGGAAGAAGCCGTCTCCTCCCTGGCTAATTCCAAAGACTCTGGCCACATCGGCAGCGTCATCTGCAGGCTCCATGGCAGTGCAGAGGATCACCATATCCAGGGGTACCCGAAGCCGTTTGCCCATCAAAGTGTCTTCCGTGATGACGATGAGTTTGCCTTCCTCTTCAGGCTTGAGGGCTTGGTCTGTGACCTCGGCGGGTCTACCTCTCAAGAAAATAATCCCCTCTTCTTGAAGCCTACGGTAGAATTCCTCGTAGCCTTTACCAAAGCACCGCATGTCAATGTAGAAGTTGTAGACTTGGGTGTCGTGCCCAGCCTTTTCTTTGATGAGGTGGCCATATTTGAGGGCGTACATGCAGCAGACTCTGGAGCAGTACTCATGGTAGTTCACATCACGACTGCCTACACAGTGAATGATGCCAACGCTTTCCGGTACCTTGCCGTTCCTCATCAGGATCTGCCCACCTGTGGGTCCAACCGCGTTGTTTAACCGCTCAAACTCCAAGCCGGTGTAAACCTCATCAAATTCTCCATAACCGTATTGTTTCATCGGGGTGGGGTCCAGGGTTTGGAATCCCGTGGCCATGACGATGCTACCCACCTTTATCTCGACCTCTTCCTCAATCATTTGGTGGTCAACCGCATCTCTTTCACAGGCCCTAACACACTCCATGCACTCACAGCAGAGTCCACAATTAATGCAGCGGCTCGCCTCCCGCTGTGCTTCATCCTCGCTGAATCCCAGGGCTACCTCGTCAAAGGAAGAAGCGCTTTCCTGAGGATCCCGATGATCCAGATGAGCCCTGGACTCTGGGACAGCATCTTCAGGAATCTCCTGCCAATCCTGCCCCGGTGGTTCCTTGGCCGCCAACTCTTCAGCAAAGAGGTCGAGATCTTCCCCATTAATGTAGCGATGCATAGCTTCCGCCGCTTTATGACCTGCAGCCACCGCCTCTATTACCGTGGCCGGACCGCTCACCGCGTCGCCAGCACCAAAGACATCAGGGATAGCGGTTTGCATGGTGTTTGGACTTACCACTAATGTGTTCCGGCGGGTGATCTCGAGATCGGTGTGATCCACAGTCCAATCTACATCGGGCTGCTGGCCAATAGCCGGTATGACCGCGTCGCAATCTATGATGAACTCCGAGCCCTCCACCGGCACCGGCCTACGCCTGCCGCTTTCATCCGATGGCCCTAGTTCGGTTCGGATACACTCAAATCCGGTAACCCTGCCGTTTTCGCCCAAAATTCGCATAGGTGCTGTGAGATAGTGGATCTTCACTCCCTCGGACAAAGCACCCTCAATCTCTTCTGGGTAGGCGGGCATCTCCTCGCGGCTTCGTCGGTAGACAATGTCCACTTGCTCACAGCCGAGTCGTAACGCCCCTCTGGCAGCATCAATGGCCACGTTGCCGCCGCCGATGATAACTACCCGGTTACCTGGCTTTTGCCGATCGCCAAGATTTACCTCCCGAAGGAAATCCACTGCATCCAGGACGTCCTCGAAATCTTCCTCGCCACTTATGCCCAGCTTCAAACTTCGGTGGGCGCCGATGCCCAGGAAAATAGCTTTGTAACCTTGTTCCCTCAAGTCATCCAGAGTGAAATCGAATCCTAGTCTCTTGCCGGTTTGAGTTTCGATGCCCAACCTGAGAATATTCTGTATTTCCCGGTCTAGAACCTCTGGGGGTAGCCGATAATCGGGGATCCCTACCCGAAGCATGCCCCCTAGCACCGGAAGCGCTTCAAAAATGGTGACCTGATAACCCTTGAGCCGCAGATCGTAGGCCACCGTCAATCCCGCTGGGCCCGAACCCACCACCGCCACTTTTTCCTGCTTTTCCTCGATTTCAGGCAGCGGCAGCTCTTCCAGATCTACCTGGTCAGCGGCAAACCGCTTCAAGTCCCTTATGGCAATGGCCTCATCCATCCCCGCCCTACGACACTGGAACTCGCAAGGGTGAGGACAGACACGGCCCAGAACCCCTGGCAGAGGCAAACGCTCCATGATTACCTGGACCGCCTCTTTGTACTTCCCCTGCTTAATGAGCTGGACATAGCCTTGCACGTTTATGCCTGCTGGACAGGTAATGGTGCAGGGTGCTCGATCTTTCTTCTCAATGAGGAAGGTTATAGGTACTGCTTGGGGGAATAAGCGATAAATGGCCTGGCGGTCGCTTAGGTATTCATCAAACTCGTGGGGTACCGACACCGGGCAGACCTCGACACACTGACCGCAGCCAGTACACTGATCCTCCCGGACATAGCGCGCTTTGCGTCTGACTTTGACAGTGAAATTACCCACATAGCCGTCTACCTCAGCCACCTCACTATAGGAAAAAAGATGAATATTGGGCTCTTGCGCCACTGCCACCGTTTTCGGTGTTGAAATACAGGCGGCGCAGTCCAGGGTGGGAAAGGTCTTGTCAAACTTCATCATGTGCCCGCCAATTGACGGGGTTCTCTCCACCAAATAGACCTGGTGGCCGGACTTGGCAATGTCCAGTGAAGCCTGGATTCCGGCGATGCCGGCTCCCACCACCATAACATCCGGATGGACACCCACTTCCCGGGTGGCCAGACTGTGATGGTGGCTGACCCGGCTTACCGCTGCTGCAACCAGGGTCTTTGCCTTACTGGTGGCCTCATCCTCGTCCTCGATGACCCAGGAGCAGTGTTCACGAATGCAAGCCATCTGGAAAAGGTAAGGGTTGATGCCGCCCCGCTGGCAGGCACCCTGGAAGGTTTTCTCGTGCAGTCTGGGAGAACAGGAGGCCACCACGACCCGGTTGAGCCCCAGATCCCTAATGTCGTTCTGGATCATCTCCTGCCCGGGATCTGAGCACATAAACTTGTAATCCCTGGCAACCACCACATCCTTTAGACCCGTAGCAAACTCCACCACATCCTCAGGGTCAACCTTGCCCGCAATGTTGCTTCCACAATGACAAATATAGACTCC
>JAUVTM010000086.1 GCA_030601545.1 Syntrophobacterales bacterium | reverse complement strand
CCAGGAGCGTTAACATTTCTCCCTCTTTCACTTCAAGGTCTATGTGATTGACTGCCACTACTTTCTTAAAGCGCTTGAACAGGTTGCGGACCTCTATAAATGCCATTCAATTTGTCTCCTTAGCTCTATTTTTTACGTGCCACCGGGACCCCAGGCTGCTTTGAGGACGCCCCCACTGATTTTTGATATGATCAGCAGAAGGATAAAGGTGATCACAATCATCAGAAAAGCCATGGCCGCTGCGATCCCGAACTCCATGCCGCGGTGCCAGTTCAAATAGATTCCTATGGGCAAGGTTTCCCATCCGCCTCGATAAAGGAATATGGCGGTGGAGATCTCCTGGAACGCCATGATGAAAAACATCACCACACCGACGAGCACCCCTTTGACCAGCAAAGGCAAAGATATGCTCAGAAAAGTTTTGAGTTTGCCCGCGCCCGATACTTCGGAGGCCTCCTCGAGCGAAATATCCAACTGCAAGTAAGAGGCATGAGCCATCCGCAAAAAGTATGGGAGCCGCCGGGCAAACAGGGCCAGCGCCATGATGATCCAATGCCTGGCCAAGGGTATGGTTTGCCAAAAACCCAGGAGATAACTCACCCCGACCGCGATACCCGGGAATGCCAGCATCAGTGTGATCACGAAATCGAGCGCATTTCTCCCCGGGACACGGGTGCGCACGATGAGATAGGCGGCTGGAAGCCCGAAGGCGATCCCGAAAACCAGGGCTATCCCGCTGAAGAGGAAGGAATTTTTTATCAGGAGCGGGCTTTCCAGTAGGATTACTCTGAAATTTTCGAGCGTCCAATAGGTTGGAAACGGCTCAAGGACCCATCTTCTGGAAAAAGCGGATAACCCCAGCACCACCGGAATTAGCAGGACGACGAGGGAAATAAAAATCATGTACACATACGAGGCCACTTTCAGCAACGGGCCTGGCTCGATCACTCTCCCTTCAGCCGTTGTCCCTTTCGAGAGGCCGGTATACTTTTTCCTCTCGACCCACCACCTGGCGAGCAAAAAGAGGAAAATGCAAACGATTGAAGAAACGACCACCGCCACGATCCCCATGTACTTGCGATGCATATCGGTAAAGTGATAGGCGATGTTGATGTAGGCAACCGAGGGCAGAAAGTCTATCTGCCCCAAAATCAATGGCGTGAGCCAGTCCGTAAAGGGCCACAGGAATACGATGACGGCACCCGCCAAATAGGTTGGAGTGCAGAGAGGCAAAGTGACTGTGAGGAATCTCCGAAAGCCGCTGGCTCCCTCGACTTCCGCGGCTTCTTCAAAGCAGGGGTCTATGTCGGTGAAACCTGCGGAAAGACTAAGGACGATAAAAGGGAGCATGTGCAGGGATTGAACGAATACCAGCCCGTGAAGCCCGTAGATGAAATTTATGGGTGCCTTGATCAACCCCGCTTCCATAAGGAGCAGATTCAGAGTTCCAAACCTGCCGAAAAAGATTATGAAGGCAAATACGCCGGCGTAAGCGGGCAAAACAATGGGCAAAAGGATTAGGGCCGTGAAAACTGTCTTCCCCCACTGTCGGTATCGCGCCATGATGTACGACAGGGGTATTCCGAACAAGGTGGTGGTCAGGAGCACCAGCGTGCTCAGGACCAAGGTGTTTCCAAAGGTTTTCAGATAATACGCGTCTTGGAAGAACTCCAGATAATTGCTTATGCCCCAGCTGTCGGTTGCGGCGATTTTGAAGCTTTCCAGCACCAGAATTGACAGCGGATAAATCACAAAGAAGGCAATAATCGACCACAGAACTGTTGACAGCAAGAGATTGCCGCGAGTCATATCAAAACCCTTACTAAGTCGGACGATCTGGAAGCAAACGGCGCCGTTAATGCAGCGTGTGTATCAAAAAGCTAAGTCCGCAGGTTTCAGTGTTCAGGTTTCAGTGTTTTCGCTTTTGCTCCCTGACACCTGACACCTTCAGTTTCTTACCAACATGTTGTAAGTTAACGAGCCCTGAGGGTAAATCTCCTGCTTGATATTCGAGCGAACTGGGGCTCGCCCTGTTAAGTCCCCGTTCGGGGTCGCAAAGCGACATTTAACAGGGCGAGCCCGTGCTTCAAGCAATGTAAGTCTGCCTTTACTTTGCGGTTACGGCGCCACAAGCAGAGCGCGTGCCTTGGATGCAGCTAAGCGGGCTGCTGCATACTTGCCATCATACTCGAAGAGCTTTCTGGCTTCTTTTATTTTCGCCTCAGCCTTCCTCACCTTCATCTTCTGGGCTTTGGCCACCTGAATTTCTCCCTCGACTTCCTCTATCAGAAACAGGCTGCTTTTCAACTCGCCCCACTTTCGGTAGATCTCGTACTCATATTTGCGGTTAACTTCGTCCCATCTCTTGGTGGCAAGATCCAGGTCGTATTCAATGAACCCGACATCCAGATCCCAGAACGCAGCAACGCCCAGCGCCTTCATAGCGTGCTTGGCCATGATGACGCCTTCTTTTTCCCACACGGAGAATTTAATGTCCGTCCTGGCGGCGAAGTAACGACCCTCCAGCACGTATTTTTGTCCGTCCATGCTGAATAGCCAGTCCAGAAAGATCTTCCCGATCTTTTCGTTGGGCGCGCCTTTCAGCAAAGCCACGGCCTCCGGAACCAGGATCGTTTTTTCCGGGAGCAGATCACGCACGGGATAGCCATCTCTGCGCGCGGCCATCGCGTTCATTTGCGGCTGCGCGACCCCGATGGGAACTTCGCCGCGCTTCACTAGGTTGGTCGTATCTGTGCTGCCGGTGGAGAAGCGGGCTAACTGCGCCGACAACAACCTGAGATATCTCCAAGCTTCCTTTTCTCCAAATCCCTGCAAGAGGATTTCTATGGCTTCATGCATTGTACCGGAGGCGTATGGCAGCGTATGCACGATGTTGCCCCTGTAGATGGGGTTGAGCAGATCGTTCCACGTTTTCGGCGGCGGCAGCCTTAGCTTTTTCAAAACCTTCTCGTTGTACAGATTGGTGACGATCCAGGGCGCGAAACAGGTCCAATAAAACTTTTTATCTTTTACCTTCATGCCGTGCCATTCGGCGGGAACCTTATCCCAATGCTTTGGTCTGTAAGGGACAAGCAATCCGTCTTGCTTTAAGACTTCATGCGCTGGAGCGCCTGCGCCCAGGAAGATGTCGGCATCAGGTTTGCCACCCCATATTCTCACTTTGTCCACGCAGACCGGCCATCCGCCCGGCCGCACGAAGGTGATCTTCACGTCCTTGCCATAGGTCTTCTTGTAGTACGCCTTGAAACCCTTGGTTAGACTGGCGGACAACTCTTTGTAGACCGGACCGACCCAGCCGATTTTGTCCGCGGCTTGCGCTTTCGCCGCAAAAGTTGGCACGAGCAGCAGCGCCATCGCCAGGACAGCGACGATTGTTATGGCCAAGGTTCTCTTTCTCATTTTGACCTCCTTTCTAGTAACATTGTCATAATTGAAAAAACAAAAATTTATGTATCCCCAATCACCTCCTGTCGTAATAGTTTGCTCCGTCTTTTTTAGCCCGACACCCCACCACCAATCTTTTCCTGTCATAACCTCCTCTCTTAAAGGATTTCATGCTTCGGTTGTATTCCCAGCAGGATAGAGATAAATGAGAAGAACTGATTTGGTTCAATGCATATTATTTCTGGCACAGCCCGTATGGGGATCGACCTCAGACGGCAAAGGGAGATTTGTTTTGCGAATAAGAGGCCAGCTGTCTCGCTTCCTTCGGTCACAGGAGACTGCTCGTCATGAGATGGTTAAAGTGTTTACTAATTATTAAAATTATCACAACTACACCCTGACTGCAATGGAATTGACTAGTCCGGATTATTTATGAATCTGTGTCGTGAGACCGTGAAGACGGCCGTCCCACCTGGCAACCGCAGGGGCTTGAATCCGAGGCGTACTTAAACAGTACGTCGCAGGGTTCAAGGCCCGAGGACGCCCGGGAGGACGGTCATATCTACGGTCGGAGCAGCCGATTCATAAATAATCCGGACTAGTGGTCTAGAGGTCACTTGGCGACCTCTTTGCATAAAATGCTCACTGTGCTAATTTGATATACTGTAAATTGGGAAGGTTGAGCCGTTCTTTGCGCGGGTGGCGTCGACCCTCTCTCCCGGTTGCACCGCAAGTTTTAATGGATCTGGGCATTGACGTGAGCAGGATGCACCTGTTCCATCCGCAGACGGGACAGGTATTGGGTATGGACAAAGGATAATATTTGTGGAAACTGAGGTGCTGATTATTGGCGCTGGTGTGACAGGCGCTGGTCTGGGCCGCGACCTTGCCCTTCGGGGGGTTAACTGTATAGTTGTCGAAGCCAAGGACATCAATGCAGGAGCCTCCGGTGCCAACAATGGCCTCCTCCACAGTGGAGCTCGCTACGTTTCCAATGACCCGGTTTCAGCTCAGGAATGTCGGGACGAGTCTCGTCTCCTAAAAACTCTGGCACCAGGTTGTATAGAAGACACCGGCGGCCTGTTTGTGGCGGTGGCTGGTGACGACGAGGCCTACATAAGTGAGTTTCCACGGCTCTGTGAACAGCATGGGATTCCAGTTCAGGAACTTCAGCGCCAGGAAGCCCTGGAGTTGGAGCCGGCCCTGGCCGACACTCTAATAGCCGCCTACCAGGTAGAAGATGCTGCCATCAATCCCTTCAGGCTTTCCCTAGAAAACATAGCCGAGGCAGAAGCACATGGCGCTCGCCTGTTGACCCACAGCGAAGTAATCGGGTTTGAGCGCAGCGGCAGTCGCATTCGGACAGTGCACTTGCGCCAAAACCGGAGTGCGAGAGAAATCGTTATCGAGGTTCAGCAGGTCGTCAATGCTACTGGACCCTGGGCCGGACAAGTGGTCTCCCTGGCTGGGCTCTCAATTCCCATAATCTACTCCAAGGGCACTCTTTTGGTAACCCAGACTCGCGTGACCAAGTCCGTCATAAACAGGCTCCGGCCTCCGAGCGACGGCGATATTGTTTCACCAGGTGGCACGGTCTCTCTGGTAGGTACCACGTCGGTAGGATTGGATGCCCCCAGCCCCTGTCGCCCAACTCTATCGGAGGTGGATCTTCTCGTGGATGAAGCAGCTTCAATGGTGCCAGTGCTGGCTGACATGCGCTACGTCCGTGCCTTTGCTGGCGTGCGCCCCCTTCTTGCTGAGGAAAAAGTGACAGACGGCCGAACCCTGAGTCGAGGCTTTGTGGTAATGAACCATGAGGAGGAAGGTCTCAGCAATCTTGTCACCGTTACCGGTGGCAAAATAACCACTTTTCGGTTAATGGCTGAGAAAACGGCAGATCTTGTTTGCAGCCGTCTGGGGGTGAAAGCCCCATGCCGCACCAGGACAGTGCCGCTTGCATCAGCCGAAATAAACCAATGGACTGAGCCTGGTTTGGCCCCACGCATCTGGTTGAAACAACCCAATCCCAAAGAACCCCTTCTTTGCGAATGTGAGATGGTCCCGCTGAGTGCGGTAGACCAGATCATAGATCAACTCAAGGCCAAGGGTGAGACCCTCAACCTCAGTGCCATCGGGCTCAGGAGTAGAGTCGGTAGGGGGTCATGTCAGGGGGCTTTCTGCGGATTCCGGATGACCGCTCACCTTTATGAACGCAACGAACTCGAATCTGATCAGGGGCTGATCCAGCTCAGACAATTCCTGGAGAGACGCTGGCATGGGTTGCGACCGGTTTTGTGGGGGCCACAACTGGCCCAAGAGGAGCTTCAAGAAGCACTTCACTGCGGCCTATTTGGCCTGGAGGGGTGAGTGGCCGATACTGCTCGGGATAAAGCGGATCTCATAGTAATCGGAGCGGGATTGGCTGGGCTGGCTACCACCGCTTTTGCAGTGGAAAGCGGTCTAAAAACCGTTCAGATAAGTTTAACTGCAGGAGAGATGCCTTTTGCTAGCGGTTTGTTGGATCTCCTCGGCATCCATCCGATGGAGCGGTTAAACCGTTGGCAGGATCCCTGGGCCGGCATCACTGCACTCATCCATGATAGGCCTAAACATCCCTATGCACGGTTAGGCCTGGAAAAAATACGCCAGGCCTGGAAAGAGTTCCTCGTTTTCTTGCAGAAGGCTGGTCTTCGGTATTGCGGCTGGCCAGAGAGCAATGCCGAGTTGGTCACCTGTGCCGGCACCCTCAAGATCACCAATCAAGTACCGGAAACCATGTGGCCTGGGGTTCTCGGCCTAAAGGAAAAACGGACAGCTCTTATTGTCGATTTTGAAGGATTGAACAACTTCAGCGCAGTGCAATTCGTGGAGACAATTGGATCTCATTGGCCCGCCCTGCGAGCCCAAAGGCTGAGGTTTCCCTATCCCCTTAAGGGGGTGGATAGACAGACTGTTTTTATGGCTGAAGCTTTGAGATCTCCTCAAGGCCGGAGCAGGCTGGCCGACGTTATTAGTCCTTTTCTGAAGGATGCCGAACTTGTCGGAATGCCGGCCATCCTCGGTCTGCGACGACCGCAGGCGGTAGCTTCCGATCTTGAACGGCAAATAGGTGTGCCAGTGTTTGAAATACCCACTATGCCCCCTTCAGTTCCGGGCCTCCGCCTCAAAGAGGCCATTGAGCAGGAGTTACTGCGAGGAGGTGCTGTGCTTGTCCGCGGCAGGAGAGCGCTGAAGGTCAATAGCAACGGGCGTCGCTGTATCAGTGTTGAGCTTGAGGCGGGTCTAGCCAAGGAAACTCTAAAGGCTAGGGGTATAGTCCTTGCCACTGGTCGATTTCTTGGAGGTGGTCTCGCTGCTAGCAGGAGTTGCATTCGCGAAACCCTCATGGACTTGCCGGTTCACCAACCCAAGAAAAGGCAAGACTGGCATAGGCAGCATTTCCTGGATCCTCACGGTCATCCGGTTAATCGAGCAGGACTTGAAGTAGACGATTTGCTGCGACCCCTTGCTGCGGACGGACATTGCGCCTACGAAAACCTCTTTGTTGCAGGCTCGCTGCTAGCACACCAGGATTGGGTGCGAATGAAATGTGGCGCTGGACTCGCCATAACCACTGCCTACGGAGCGGTTCAAGCCTTTATCGACTGTAGTCGATAAAGGCTTTGCGACTTACCCCATTTTTCTTCTTGATTTTCATCAGACCTTATAGTAGAGAAGAACACACATATCCGGGTACCCGAAAGGGTTTAATAGGGAATCCCGTGGAAGTCGGGAGCGGTCCCGCCGCTGTTATCGGGGACGAAAGCCGCAAATTCGCCACTGTCACGTTCGAGCGAGATGGGAAGGCGCGGCAAGTAGAACGATCCGAGAGCCAGAAGACCTGCCAGGTGCTAGTCGATTATAGGCCACGTGGAAATGGCTGAGATTGACGATCCTTAAGGACAAAGTAAACTGGGTGCAATCCTTAAGCTGGAGACAGCTTAAGGATTTTTTTTTGGCACCAACCTCAACCCCCACTCTTCCCGAGGGCGCCTGCCGTGGGCAGACGGCAGGTGTCCTTGGGAAACACCTTGTTTAGCTACATGGTGACAGGCACAGAGGCCTGTCCCACCAAAACTCTGCCAGTCACAAAACAAAATCCAGTAGAGCGGGCGTCTCTGCCCGCTCACCTTGGACAGGCACAGAGGCCTGTCCCACCAGACTTTACTTGTTCTTGCAAACACAGTTCAGGTAGGGCAGGCGTCTCTGCCTGCCTAAGAAAAATACTGAACATACAAGTGGACCGATTAAATTAGAAGGAGGAGAGAATATGAAAAAAGGGTTAATAGTCTACCTTGTCGACAGTGATAGCCTTCCTGAAACTTTTGATGCCGATGATGCGCTGTCTCAGCTATCCTTGTCGTGCGATCAGTCGGTTTTAGCTGCTTCCGACGTAGGCTTCTACGACATTCCTGAGGCCTGGCATTTGATGCTGACGCGGGGCATGCAGAATATTTCCTGTGTCAAGGGACGGTTCAATGAATCTGGAGAGATTGAACTCTATGGGGAACCGCTG
>JAUVTM010000263.1 GCA_030601545.1 Syntrophobacterales bacterium | reverse complement strand
ATTTTAGCGGCAGTCAAGGGAATCTTTCTCACCATATGTAGCGGCAAAATCTTCACGCTGTTCCAAGTTTTCATTCTCGACGGACTCCTCCAGATAAGGGTGTTGCGGCAGGATTTTCTCAGGTGGCTCATGCACATCTGTCTCTATGTTGGCTTTATGCTGCTTCTTCTGATGCACGCGCTGGATAGGTTCGTAACTTCTGTGCTGTTCCCAGAATATTATTCGACAATCAACCCGTTTATGTTTTTGAGGGATCTCTTTGGGGCCCTGGTGATCTTCGGCATAGCCATTGCGCTCTATCGCCGTTTTATTCTGAAAGTAGCTCGTCTCAGAACCAGTGGGCAGGATCATTACGCCATCATCATCTTGGCCGTTATTATGATCTCCGGTGTTTTGTTGGAGGGTGTCAAGATAACCTCATATTCCCTGTATCAGGAGATGGTGGAGGAGTACACCATTGCGGCCGACGAAGAAGAGCTCAGGGCCCTGGAGACCTACTGGGTTGAAACCTTTGCTGTGGTCTCCCCCACTGTGAAAGGGCCCTTTGAGGCAGAGATGTTAGAGGCGGGCAAGGAAGCCCATGAGATGACCTGCGTTGAGTGCCATTCCAAACCCCAATCAGCATTTTTGGGCTATGCCACAGCCAAGCTCATCAGCCCGGCAGCTGTGGGATTGGATCGGGCGAATGTGCCGACGATCCTGTGGTACATCCATTTTCTGGCCTGCTGGCTGGGTCTGGCCTATCTTCCTTTCAGCAAGATGTTCCACATTTTTGTCAGTCCGCTCAGTCTTTTGGCCAATGCGGTCATGGATAACGAGACCTCAGATCCGCTCAACATTGCCACCAGGCAGGTGATGGAGCTTGATGCCTGCACTCACTGCTGCACCTGCAGCCTGAATTGCTCTGTTGGCGTGGCCTTTGAGCAGATTTCCAATCTGAACATTCTTCCATCCGAAAAAATAGGCTCGGTGAAAGCACTTGCCGCCGGCAAGGATCTCAGCGCCCAGGAGCTCAGTCACATTCAGGAGGGGATCTATCTCTGTACCAATTGCCGTCGTTGTACGGTGGTCTGCCCGGTGGGGATCAATTTGCAGGATTTGTGGTTCACGGTGCGGGAAACTCTCCTTAAGAGGGGTTACCCAGAGTTTCTTGCCCTCTCGCCACTTTCCTACTACCGGGGGCTGATGCGGGAGGAGCTGGTTGACGATAATTACCCGGCGCCATTGACCCGAGCCAGGGAGGCCATTGCCGCTGAGTGTGCTCTAATGAAGCCGTCGGAAAAACCCTTAGCCCTTACGCCCGCAGATAGGGAGTTTAAAGGCGGGCTTGGTCTTTCAGAACAGGCCAGTACTTTTTCGGCTTGCTTTGGTTGTGAGACTTGCACCACGGTGTGTCCGGTGGTGGCCAACTATGACAACCCCCAGGAGACCCTGGGGCTTTTGCCGCATCAGATCATGCACTCCTGTGGCCTGGGGCTGAAGGATCTTGCCTTCGGTTCCAATATGCTCTGGGACTGCCTTACCTGCTACCAGTGTCAGGAGCAGTGTCCCCAGGGGGTGTGGGTTACTGATGTGCTCTACGAGCTGAAGAATCAAGCCATCAAGCAGGTAAAGGAAAAGATGTAGGTCGGATCGTTTATGCCAATAGCGGGGGTTGATCCGACAAAAACGGGTTCAAGCTCTATCAAGTCGTTGAGAATATGAACCGCAGAACAAGGAACCGCAGAATATCGAAGTGAAAAACATTGTCTTATCCCTTTCAAAAACTTCTGCTGTTCGAAATTCCTTGTTCGATATTCGATATTCGAAATAGGGTTCAAGTCAATGACCTTGGTGCCAAAGCTCTTTGTCGGGTGAACTCCGCCGGGGCGGAAACCACCCGACCTACGGAAAGCATCCAAATTTCAGTCGTAGGTCGGATCGTTCTCGCTGCAAGCGAGGTTGATCCGACAAAAATAGGCTCAAGTTAGATAGATAGGACAAAGCTCATGAAATATGCTCTGTTTCTCGGCTGCCAGATTCCAGCCCATCTCAATCAGTACGAAGCTTCTGCCAGAGCGGTATTATCAAACCTCGGTGTGGGGTTGGTGGATGTCAAACAGTTCAACTGTTGTGGCTACCCGGTACGGAACCTCGATTTGAAGACCTCCGTTCTTTTTGCCGCCAGAAACCTGGCTTTGGCTGCCAGAGACACTGTCGATATTTTGAGTCTTTGCAAGTGCTGTTTTGGCAACCTCAAGAAGGCAGACCATCTGCTCAAGGAAGATGGTTCTTTACGCGGGGAAATAAATGAGATCCTTCAGAAAGAGGGGTTGAGCTATGAGGGGGAGGTTGAGGTAAAACATCTTCTTTCCGTGCTCTACCATGAGGTCGGCCTTGATTCCATCAAGGAGAAGGTAGAGAGGGTCTTTGCGAATCTAAACATTGCCACTCACTACGGCTGCCATGCTCTCAGGCCGAGTAAGATAGTCGAATTTGACGACCCGGTGGCCCCGTCTCTATTCGACCAGCTGGTGGAGGTCACGGGAGCCAAGTCCATTTACTGGCCGGCACAACTTGAGTGTTGTGGCGGTCCCTTGTTGGGGGTAAATGACGAACTGTCCATGGACTTGACCGAGAAGAAACTTGCCGACGCCAAGCAACATGGTGCTGATTACCTGTGCGCTGCCTGCACCTACTGCCAGATTCAGTTTGATGCGGTGCAAGAAATGATTTCTTCCACCCGAGGCACGAACCATCAGCTTCCCTCCATTTTGTATCCCCAGCTTCTTGGACTCAGCATGGGCCTCGAGGGAAAGACCCTGGGTTTGCAGCTGAACCAGCTGCCCTTGGGTGGCATCGAGGATTTCTATTTTGTCCCGGAGCCAGAGGAAGAGGAAATGGAAGAGGCAGCGGAAGCATAAGTAACTAGTTTAAAATAATCCAAGGTGGAAAAAAGATGACCCAAAACAAGATTGGCTCAGTGATGGTGGTGGGCGGGGGTATTGCCGGGATGCAGGCTGCCCTGGATCTGGCCGACTCTGGCTACTATGTCTATTTGGTGGAAAGGTCC
>JAUVTM010000130.1 GCA_030601545.1 Syntrophobacterales bacterium | reverse complement strand
AAGTGTATGAACAATCAAAATCGCACTCCACGGACCTTCATGAACGCCAATCGATATATTCTAACATAATCGGCAACGATTTCAAGTAGATAACTACAAGGCAAAAGGCGAAAGGCTCCAGGCTCAAGGCAATCTACTTTTAAGACGCGTTTCGTTAGGGTTTACACTGTGCGCTCTGCGCTTTGCGCTCAGCGGCGAAGCGCTTGACTGAGAGCGAAGAACCGGTTCTTATTAGCCTGAAATAGGGGCAGTATAAGATCCACACATCTGTTCGATTGTATTGAGGAAAGGACTTGCACTCCCCAACACTCTCAATTATCATGAATTTCATTGTGATTTCTGCAGGCAGGGCTTTCTATGGCCCTCGAGCATCAGCACTATTTCTGATCCGTTGTCCTCAAAAGGGAAAAACTCTTCGTGTGACACTCTGGAGGACGCGTGCAACCAATCCTTAATGGACTTACACTGTCGCCTTGGGAGCCGGGTCTTTTCAGCTTGGTTATCTACGGCCTTATGGTGCTGGGCCTAGTGGCATCGCTGCTTTTTTTTGCGTCCTGGCTAGGAGAAAAGAAAAGCAATCCCGAAAAACTGAGACCTTACGAAAGTGGGATAATTCCCACAGGCTCGGCCCGCCTCCGATACCCTGTTCCATTTTTCCTCGTGGCCATCTTCTTTCTCATCTTTGATGTGGAAGCTGCCTACATATTTTCCTGGGCAATTTCTTACGACAGTTTGGGCTGGGCCGGTTGGCTGCAAATATCTTTCTTCATCTTTGTTTTGCTCCTTGGCCTTCTCTACATTTGGAAGAAGGGGGGACTCGAGTGGGGGCCAACGTCGAAAAAGGATTAAACAACCGAATTTTGAGCGGAGCTGACGGGCTGATCAACTGGGCCAGAAAGTATAGTCTTTGGCCCATGTTCTTTGGACTCTCCTGCTGTTTCGTTGAGGAAGCAACGGCCCTCACCGCCCGATACGATATGGCTCGATTTGGGGCGGAAGTGCTCCGACCCTCACCGCGGCAGGCGGATCTCTTGATCATCTCTGGTACCGTTTTCAAAAAAATTGCACCAGTGGTCTTGCGGCTCTATGAACAGATGGCTGAGCCCAAATGGGTCATCTCCATGGGATCCTGTTCCAATAGTGGGGGCATGTACGACGCCTACAGTGTGGTGCAGGGAGTGGACCAGATATTGCCAGTTGATATCTATATCCCGGGCTGTCCACCGAGGCCTGAGGCTGTACTGCAAGGCCTTGTCCTTTTACAAGAAAAGATAGTCGCTGAAGAACGACCAACGCGTTCCATTTTCCACCTTAAGGGGGGGAGCCAGGGAACCCAGAGACCCATCCTCGTGGATGGTGAGACAAAGTCTCGAGATCCGCGGGGGCCTGGCATGCAGGGAACCGCCATACGGGGCACTTCTGTGCTGCCGCCTGGATTCCGGGATAGCCGCTCCGACCTCATGTGGACCCCACCACCACACAGAATCGAATTGAGTGAGGATGACGAGGACCTGGCTGAGGGTCTCCGAGCCCATTTTGGGGACAGCGTGCAGCAGACTGAGCATACCTCAGACTTGCTTACTTTTATGGTGGAGCAAAATCGGCTCAAAGATGTTCTGCGTTTTCTGAAAACTGAGGCAACTCCTCGATTTCAACGGTTAGATGATCTGACCGCAATTGATGAGTCTGCGCGCAGGAATCGTCAGGAGTATCCGGATTACACCCTCGTTTATCACCTGCTGTCATTTGAGCCAGCATCCAGATTGCGGTTGAAAGTGGGCCTACAAGGCGATGCCCCTGTAACTGAAAGTGTGACCGATATCTGGCCGTCCGCAAACTGGTACGAGCGGGAAGTATTCGACATGTTTGGTATACAGTTCGAAGATCACCCGAATCTGCGCCGACTTATTTTGCCACATGACTGGGAGGGCCATCCTCTGAGGAAGAGTTACCCTGGTCGAGCCACTGAGATGGGTCCTTACACCCTTGCCGATGCCAAGAAGCTGCAACCGCTGGATGGGGGTATTTATTTGAGGAGAGAAGGAAAAGAACATGAACTGATATTAAACATCGGCCCCCACCATGTAAGTACCCACGGTTTGATGCGCTATATCGTCTCCCTCGACGGTGAGGAGGTAACCGGACTCGACATGGACATCGGCTATCACCATCGAGCGGCGGAGAAAATTGGCGAGAGACAAACGTGGAACCAGTTTATTCCATACACTGACCGGGTTGACTACCTGGCCGGGGCAGCCAATAACCTTCCCTACGTTCTGGCCGTGGAGACTCTGGCGGGCATAGAAGTTCCAGAGCGGGCCCAGGTTATTCGGGTCATGCTCAGCGAGTTATTCCGGCTGAGTAACCATCTCGTCTTCTTTGCCACCATGGCCCACGATGTGGGGGCCATGACTCCTAATTTCTATACCTTCCGTGAACGGGAGATGATTCTTGATATTGTTGAGCTCATCACAGGAGGTCGATTACATCCGTCCTGGTTCCGCTTGGGAGGTGTTGCCGCGGACTTGCCGGAAGGCTGGAAAGAAGCTGTGGATAACTTCGTCAAAATATTTCCTGCGGCTCTCAACGAATACGAGGCACTGATAACGAAAAATCCCATCTTCAAAGTCCGGACTCAGGGCATTGGCCGCATTTCTTTGGAAGATTCCATCGATTGGGGCATAAGCGGTCCAAACCTGCGTGCTTGCGGCCTGGAGTGGGACTTGCGGAAGAAGTTCCCCTACTCCGGCTATGAGAATTTCGACTTTGAGATTCCCACTGCCACTGAAGGTGATTGCTACGCCCGCTATTTGGTGCGGGTTGAGGAGATGCGCCAGAGCTTGAGGATCATCGAGCAGGCCGCAGAACAGATGCCTTCTGGTCGGCACGTTACCGATGACTATCGCTACGTGACCCCCAAGCGAGAGGACATGCTGAAAGATATTGAGAGCTTGATTCATCATTTCATCAACGTCACCCGTGGGCCTAAGATTCCCAGGGGTGAGGCATACGTATCGTGCGAAATACCCAGGGGGGAGCAGGGCTACTATGTGGTGAGCGACGGGCTTGGGTACTCGTACCGAACAAGAATACGGGCGCCAGGATTTGCCAATGTGCAGGTAATGCCAATGATGGCCGTGGGCGAAACCATTGCAGACCTCATCGCTATAGTCGGTTCAATAGACTACATTCTGCCGGATATTGATAGGTAAAGGAGAGATGTCAGTCGTCCGTTGTGCGGGCATAGGGCATCCTTCGACAGGCTCAGGACAAGTAGGGCATAGGGAAGTAATTTCGAATTTCGAAACTGGGAACCCGCCCGAAGGGTGGGAGTCCGAAGGACAATTTCGAATTTGGGAATTGAGGAATTAAGGATTTTATTACACTCAGTAGGGCGGGCCTCTGTGCCCGCCATAGGACGAATCGCAACCAAAGGTTGCTCCTACATGACTTGTATCAATTAACATAATTTCTGTAGGAGCAAGCTCCGCTTGCGATAAAAGGATAGCTCTTAAGTTCTTTCATTTTAGTGGGGCGGGCCTCAGTGCCCGCCACTAGGCCGTTGACTACGATGCTGCCAGCAGAACTCAAAGAATCCCTAACGGAACACATCGCCAGCGTTGACCATCCCCGGGAGCTGGTAGTGGATATCATGTTCGCTATCCAGGATCAGTTTGGCTATTTGAGTGATGAGGCTGTTGAGGAGGTGGCTCAACTTCTGAATATGTCCCCCCTGGAGGTGGAAGAACTGGCTACTTTCTACACCTTCATTTACCGCGAGCCCGTTGGAAAATATGTGATCCACGTTTGCGACAGTGTTATCTGCTGGATGGATGGTTATGAATCAATCCGAGATCATCTGTGCAACAAGCTTGGAGTTGAGATGGGAGAAACCACTTCGGACGGGTTATTCACCCTCCTGCCGGTTTGCTGCATTGGTTACTGCGATAGATCACCAGCTATTCTGATCAACAAAAAGGTGTATGGACCACTGACTCCAGAGAAGTTGGACGATATTCTAGAGAACTTGAGAGCACAAGGTTAACCCATCGATTCAGAAGCGGAAGTTGATGGAAATTACAAATCACAAAACCCAAATAACAAATGGTTCGACAAGCTCACCACCCTGAGCCTAGTCGAAGGGCAAATCCCAATGACCGAAATTCGAAATTCCAAACCCCAACGTCTTTCAAAAAAAGAATCCCAAATATGTTTGGGTCATTGGATATTGGAATTTGAGATTTATTTGTAATTTGGTGCTTGGGATTTGGGATTTGTCCTTCGGACTCCCCACCCTTCGGGCGGGGCCCCGGTTTCGAATGCTCCAATGTTCAAAACAGTATTGATAAAACATATACGTAGGGCCGGTCTCCGTACCGGCCAGGAGAAAATGGGACTGAATGGAAATGGTTTTATGGCGGGTGCGGAGACCCGCCCTACAGATGTATTCTAACTTTAGGTATTTTAGACACTTTAGCTCATTTTAGTTCACTTTAGACATTTTAGGCATTCTTTATGACTTACCCTCAAGTACTTTTACAAAACCGCAAGCCGGACAGGATTGCTACGCTGGAAGAATACCAGCAGAGCGGCGGTTACCAGGCATTGGAAGATGTTCTGCACAATTACTCATACAAAGACCTGCAGGAAGTCCTCATTGATGCCGTACTTTTGGGCCGAGGCGGAGCCGCCTTTCCAGCGGGCATGAAGCTGAGGACGGTGGCGGAGGATGCACCTTTTCCGAGATACCTCGTGTGCAACGCCGATGAGATGGAGCCAGGAACATTCAAAGATCGGGTCTTAATCCATGCGGATCCGCACATGCTTATCGAGGGCATAATCATTGACGGCTACGGGGCAAAGGCGGAGAAGGGCATTATTTTCATTCGCCCTGAATACGAGAGTGCGGCAAGAATTCTTGAAAGGGAGATAAAGATAGCAAAAGAGGCAGGCTTTCTAGGAAAAAAAATCCTGGGAAGCGACCATAGCATGGAGATTGTTGTCCACCGCAGTGGGGGTCGGTACATCTGCGGCGAAGTTACAGCACAACTGAACGCTCTGATGGGCAAAAGGCCCAACCCGCAACAACCACCTCCCTATCCAACGGAAAAGGGTCTTTGGGGAATGCCCACCGTACTTCAGAATGTGGAAACCCTGGCAAACATACCGCATATCATCAGAAACGGAGTTGAGTGGTACAAAAACCTGGCAAAGACTGAGACCGGTGCCGGGACCAAGCTATTCTGTGTAAGCGGGAGGGTCAATAAGCCGGGTTGCTTCGAGCTGCCAATGGGAGTGCGGCTGAGTGAGATCATAGAAGTTCATGCCGGCGGCATGCCGGCTGGTTCTGAGTATAAGGCTTGTTTACCGGGTGGAGCTTCCACCCGTTACTTACCCAAAGAATTCTATGACATTGAAATGGATTTTGATCCAATGCGGGAAGTCGGACATAGACTAGGAACCGGCGCAATCATGGTCTTCGACCAGAAAACGTGCCTTGTCGGGGCCACTTTGAACTTGACGGAGTTCTTTGCCAGAGAATCCTGTGGCTGGTGTACGCCTTGCCGGGAAGGATTGCCATACATTCGCGACCTGCTACTGCGGTTGGAAGAAGGGGAGGGGAGGGAAGAGTTCATCCCCATGCTTCAGCAGATGAGCAAGCACTTGTGGAGTTCTTACTGTGCTTTCGCTCCTGGAGCCACATCACCGGTGGAGAGCCTCATTACCTATTTTGAGGATGAGGTCAGGGAGCATATTACGCAGAAGAAGTGTCCTTTTAAATAGATAGGCATAGGGCTTAGGGCATCCTTCGACAGGCTCAGGACAAGTAGGGCATAGGGAAGTAATTTCGAATTGCGGAATTGCGAATTTCGGATTTGGGATTAAGGAATTGGAGAATTAAGGAATTTCGGATTTTATTATACTCAGTAGGGCGGGCCTCTGTGCCCGCCATTAGAGTGTTGTATTCGATTCATTATCCTTGGCCGGTACGGTGACCGGCCCTACGGTTACTTCATCTTTAACTCATACTACTAGCAGGCCTAAACTTGTTATCGATGAGCGGGAAAGAGAAGTTCCAGGGGGAACAAAGGTGATTGAGGCCGCGGAAAGACTGGGCATCATGAT
>JAUVTM010000248.1 GCA_030601545.1 Syntrophobacterales bacterium | reverse complement strand
GGTTCCACGGTTACCGGTTATGGCATTGTGGAACAGGTCAATCGCCGATTGTGTCATGTGGCCAGCGGCCGGGTTGCCTCTCCCGCCCGGATGCCTTTTCACGAGCGACTAAAAAGAATATATGTGGAATTGGAGAAGGTCATAGCCTGTTACGAACCTGGGGCTATGGCCGTGGAAGACATTTTTATATCACGCAACATCAAGAGTGCACTGAAATTGGGCCATGCCCGGGGCGTGGCTATTTTGGCTGGGTTAAACGCTGATCTTCCCATTGGCGAATATTCTCCGTTGGAAGTAAAAAAGGCACTGGTGGGATACGGCCGAGCCCATAAGACACAAGTCCAGGAAATGGTCCGGACCCTTCTTTGTCTTGGCGAACTTCCTGAGTCCAACACAGCGGACGCACTAGCTGTCGCCATTTGCCATCTACACTGTTGCCAGGGAATTGGAAAGCTCATTCACGGGAGTCAACGATGATTGCCCATATCCAGGGGCGCCTCCACTTCAAGTCACCGGAACACCTTATTATTGACGTGGATGGCATTGGCTACCAGGTCCACGTGCCTCTCACCACTTTCTACGAACTTCCCGATGTTGGCAATACAGTGGCTTTGCACATCCATACCCACGTACGCGAAGATGCCCTGCAGCTCTACGGTTTTCAGGCTCAAGAGGAAAAAGCGCTTTTTATTCGTCTCATGGGCGTGGCTGGAATTGGGCCTCGCCTGGCGGTAAACATCCTCTCCGGAATCAGTCCCGCTGAGCTGGCCGAGTCTTTGCTGCAAGGTGATCTCCCCAGGCTGACTTCCATACCGGGAGTGGGGCGTAAAACCGCAGAGCGCATAATGTTGGAAATGCGGGACAAACTGCCCGCTTTGGCAGCAGATCGGGATACTGCCTTGTCAGTCAAAAATGCAGCTGCTGAGGCGGTGATTAATGATGCCGTTTCAGCCCTCGTTAATCTGGGCTACAAAAAGGGAGTGGCCCAGCGGGCTATTGACCAGGCTCAACAACGGCTGCAAGGAGAAATGAGCCTTGAGAGGTTGCTGAAGGAGTCACTGCGCGCGCTTGCCTAAGACGGTGCTCGCTAGAGCGAGCACCGTCCGTTGTCAGTGGTCAGTTGTCAGTTGCTCAAGATATCAGTCAACATATAAGCCTTGCACTCTGCCTCCAAATCATTAGTGAGTAATATGACAACGGACAACGGACAACGGACAACGGACGAACAAATGGAAGAACGGCTATTCAATGGAGAAGAAAGGGACGAAGAGGTTGGCTTCGACGCCAGCCTACGCCCTCTCAGCCTTGCTGAATTTGTCGGTCAAGAGAGGATTAAAGACAACCTGAAAGTCTTCATTGAAGCTGCAAGGGGCCGACATGAGGCCCTTGACCACGTTCTTGTCCATGGCTTTCCTGGCCTGGGCAAAACCACTATTGCCCATATAATCTCCCAGGAACTCAATGTTAACATCCGGACGACCTCGGGGCCGGTGCTGGAACGGGCCGGAGATCTCGCCGCCATCCTCACCAACCTGGAATCTCGCGATGTCCTGTTCATTGATGAGATTCACCGGTTGAATTATGTGGTGGAGGAAGTCCTCTACCCTGCCATGGAGGACTTTCAGCTAGATCTCATCATTGGCCAGGGGCCCAGTGCCAGGACCGTAAGGTTGGACGTGCCCCAGTTTACCCTGGTGGGCGCCACCACCCGCGCCGGGCTCCTGACTCCGCCTCTCCGTGATCGCTTCGGGGTGGTAGTGCGCCTGGAGTTCTATAACCCGGAAGATCTCGCTCTTATTGTCAGCCGCGCCGCCAGGATCCTCGGGATCTCCATTGATGAGAGTGGAGCCTTTGAAATCGCCCGGCGCTCCCGCGGCACGCCCAGGGTGGCCAACCGGCTCCTGCGCCGGGTACGGGACTACGCCCAGGTGCGAGCTGACGGCATTATTAATCGACCAGTCACCGATGCCGCCCTGAAGATGCTCGGGGTGGATGAAAAGGGACTGGACAAAATGGACCGTAAGATTCTCCTCACCGTCATCGAAAAATTTGACGGCGGTCCCGTTGGAGTCGATACCCTTTCAACCGTGGTGGGTGAGGAGAGGGACACTTTGGAAGATGTCTATGAACCTTATTTGGTGCAGGAAGGTTATTTGAACCGGACCCCCAGGGGGCGCATGGCCACCCGACTCGCCTACGAACACTTCAACTTATCTCCCAACCGGCATTCGCAACAAGCAGAGTTGTTCAACCAAGAAAACTCCGAGTCTTGAGTTCTAACCCGGGTGAAATTCGCTGAAGACCAACCCGAAGTAAAAGCTCAAATTCCAACAAACGCCTATGCACTAAACTCCGCAAAAACCCCTCCCCCCCTGGGAAACTAGGTCACCATGCGCCGAACCCGTCATTCCGGACGAGTCCGCCTAAGTATATGCCAAATGGCATGTCAAGCTAAAAGTTGTCATGGTTCATTATTTCCACATACTGCTTTACGACATGCTTGGCGATGCCGGTGACCATATGAATGTAGTCAAGGT
The DNA here is from genome assembly GCA_030601545.1 of Syntrophobacterales bacterium. Lineage (GTDB taxonomy): Bacteria > Desulfobacterota > Syntrophobacteria > BM002 > BM002 > BM002. Next base: position 683 of record JAUVTM010000248.1, on the reverse strand, counting down.
CCTGTTTATGTTCATAGGCTGTTTTCACTCTGTGATAATCTTTCAGATAGCAATCCACGGCCCTTTGCGAATGTCGGCACTCTTGGGCAACATCGGCTGGGTCTTTTTTTTCAGCCACAACTTTGCGGACGATTGTGCTTTTGTGAGATATGCACGAGCCCATGTCATGCAGTGCACCGGTATGAGGTAGAGTGCAGCCATTTTCTTTTTCATATGCTCTTCTTAGCTTAGAGGCCTGAGCTGGCTGTCTTAGGGTTAAAAGACCGATGTCTCGGCTGGAAAGGATGCCACCTTGCTCGTAAGCCTCACGAATGATTCTGGCGACGGCATTTTTGCTGATAGTGGACATGGCACTGCCTTTTGTCAGTTGATCCACATCGTTCTCAGTAATGATGGATAAGACCACAGGCACATATCTTCTGTTAGGCGAATCACCCCTGGTGTTTTTGTCCAAGGCGTTCCAAAGCATTTGTCCTGGTCTTATCCTTGTGCTTTCAGGGGAAAGCCTTTCAAACAGATCAATAAGCTCATCGGCCAGTCTTTCGCGCATTACCGGACCGAAGAGTTTGGGGAATTCACGGGCAAAAAAGTTGACCACTACCGGCTTGAAAAACCGGTATTTAGCTGCATTGTATCGTTTAATGCTATCGGGTGTTTTAATCATCTGAAGCTCAGTTGACGTT
>JAUVTM010000272.1 GCA_030601545.1 Syntrophobacterales bacterium | reverse complement strand
GAGATGTCATTTGTGAGCGGTAAACCTCGTTCAAGCTCGGTAGTGGCCCTCGAGCTGAGCGTCGTAGTCGAGCTTAGTTATGATAGTATGGCAAAGGTGATAGAACAAAATCAGGCCGTTAAGGAAGTTTTGGAGGAATATCACAAGATCCGCAAACAGGACACGCTGGAGAAACTTGCCAAGATGGGATTGACGAGACCTGAGCTACTTCCTTAATTGCGAATACTGGATACTGGATACTTGTCTGGGGATCACTCTTTGGCAGGCAGAGACGCCTGCCCTACTGGATTTTTGATTCTGCCGCCTTACTCTATAGGACCATTCTTTGATGGCAACGGACTACGGACCACGGACAACTGACAAAAGGCCAGCTGTCTGCTGCTTGCGTGCTAATCGTACTCATAAAACCCCTTTCCTACTTTACGTCCCAGCCAGCCGGCTTCCACATACTTGCGCAGCAAAGGGCACGGCCGGTACTTTGAATCAGAGAAGCCATCGTAGAGGGTTTTCATAATAGCAAGGCAAGTGTCCAAGCCAATGAGGTCCGCCAAGGCCAAAGGACCCATGGGGTGGTTCATTCCCAGTTTCATCACCGTATCTATATCATCGCGCGTACCCACATCATGGTAGAGGCAGTAGATGGCCTCGTTTATCATGGGCATGAGGATCCTGTTAGCGATGAAGGCCGGATAGTCGTTGGCCTTGACCGGAGTCTTGCCGAACTTGCTGGCCAAATCCCAGGTGATCTTAAAAGTGTTATCTGATGTGGCTAGTCCGGGAATCACTTCCACGAGTTTCATGACGGGGACAGGGTTCATGAAGTGCATGCCGATGACCTTCTCAGGACGTTGGGTTTGCGCCGCAATGCGGCCGATGGGAATAGAAGAGGTATTAGTGGCAAGGATCACCTCAGGCCTGCAGATTTCATCAAGATCTTGGAAGATCTGGAATTTAAGGGGTTCGTTTTCCGTTGCAGCTTCCACAACAAAGTCAGCCGCTGACATGTCTTTGTTATCAAAGGTGGTCTTGATGCGGCCCAGGATCGCGTCCTTTTCCTCGACGCTCATCCTCGCTTTATCCACACTGCGACTCAAAATCTTGGTGATGTTTTCCAGGCCGCGCTGGACAAACTCGTCCTTAATGTCGCTCATAATGACCTGCAGGCCGCTCATGGCCGCAACCTGAGCAATACCGTTTCCCATCAGACCAGCACCGACAATTCCAATCGTTTCAATCTGCATACTGTGTCCTCCGGCCTATTTTTAGAAAGGCTCCTATACCGGTGTGGAAATCAGCTGGCAGCAGGCAGCAGGCAAGGGGCAGCAAGTAGAAATTTATCTGCAAATTCGAAATCCGCAATTCGCAATCCGAAATATCGCTATATGCTCTCTGCTCTATGCCAAAACGCTCTCAGCGTTTTACTACCATTGCCACAGACTCGCCTCCTCCCAGGCAAAGGGAGGCTAGTCCTGTCTTTTTGTCTTGTTTGATCATTTCATGAAGCAGGGTCACAAGTACTCGGCAACCGCTCGCACCAATGGGGTGTCCGAGGGCGACACTGCCACCGTTTACGTTTACCTTGGCCGGATCCAACTGCAGCTCCCTCAGAACCGCCACGGTGGAGCCGCTGAAGGCCTCATTGATTTCGAAGAGATCCACATCTTCTTGGCGGATACCTTCTTTGTTAAGACACTTTGGAATCCCCAGGATGGGGGCAACAAGCAGGTACTTGGCATCGATCCCCGCAGAGGCTTGGGCGCCAATGGTCGCCAAGATTTGGCAGCCCATGGCTTCTGCCTTTTCTTTTGCCATCACCACCACGGCGGCAGCGCTGTCGCTAATAATTGAAGCGTTGCCCGGGGTGGTGACTCCACCTTCCTTGAAAACTGGTTTCAACTGGGCAAGACTCTCGTAGGAAGTTTCCCTGGGGCATTCGTCCTGGCTGAACAGGATAGGATCTCCCTTCCTTTGCGGGATGGAAACAGCCACGATTTCGTCTTGAAATCTACCAGTCTCAATGGCCATCAGGGCGCGTCGGTAAGATTCTGCTGCGTATCGGTCCTGATCCTCCCGGCTGGCATTATATTTTTCCGAACAGAGTTCATTGGACATACCCATGTGGAAATCATTGACGATGTCCCACAAACCATCATGTAACATATGGTCATGAAGGGTAGCATTGCCCAGGCGGTAACCAAAACGCGCCTTTTCAAGATAATATGGCGCCTGACTCATACTCTCCATGCCCCCGGCAACCGCCACGTCGGCATCACCTATTTGGATGGCTTGAGCTGCCAGCATCACAGTTTTCAGACCGGAACCACAAACCTTATTAATAGTGAGACTCTCCACTTCCCAGGGTAAACCGGCCGTAATCGCGGCCTGTCGTGCCGGATTCTGGCCATAGCCACAGGGGAGGACAATCCCCATGTTTACCTCATTGACATCTTCCTTGGCGATGCCGGCCCGTTTGATTGCCTCCTCGATTACGAGAGCACCCAATTGGGTCGCACCCAGTGCACTCAAGGTGCCATTGAAGTTGCCTATGGGGGTGCGCACAGCGCTCACGATCACCGCATCTCGCATGACTCTCTCCTATATTTTATCGGTCATTATGCATTTGGTCTTGACGCATAATAGCATGGGGCTAAATCATTTCGGATTTCGGATTTCGAAATTCGAATTTTACCTTATGCCCTATGCCTCGTGCCTTATGCCTTCACTGAACGAGCGCTCAGTCAGGTTCAACTGATAACACGGTATGAAAGGACTGTCAAGATTTTTGCCGAAGTGGTCCAATGATTAAAATACTAATCTAGCTGTCCCTGAACCCCTCAATTCCCAAAACGACCATTAATTTA
>JAUVTM010000335.1 GCA_030601545.1 Syntrophobacterales bacterium | reverse complement strand
ACATCCTCCCACACCCTCCGCTTCTGGAGAGGATTACGCAGAAGATACGCAGGATGGTAGGTCGGCACTAGAGGAATCCCTTGGAAGTGATGAACTCGATTGCGAAGTCTGGAGATTGGTTGCTGGGTGGAGAGCAAGAATTGGGTAGCGAAGCTTCCCAAGGCCAGGATGGCCTGAGGACGAATGGCCTCAAGCTGACGCCGCAGGAAAGAGCCACAGCTTTCAATTTCATCCGGCTGTGGGTCGCGGTTTCTCGGCGGTCGGCACTTGATCACGTTACAAATATAGACCTCAGTCCGCCGCCATCCCATGGCGGCGATGATACGGTCGAGCAACCTACCTGCAGGACCCACAAAGGGGCGACCCAATCGGTCCTCTTCCTGACCTGGCCCTTCTCCAACCAGAACTACTCTGGCCGCAGGGTTTCCTTCTCCAAAAACAATATGGGTTCTATTGGAGTGAAGCTGACAGCGCGTACACTCTCCCAAGTCGGCACCAATCTGTTCCAGGGTTTCCGGAAGGTCTTGGATGGAGGTGATCGACTGACACGGCAACCATTCCAGACCCATTAGGGCCTGATAGCTGAGATGCTGGCGGAGGGAATTTGCCAATTCAGCCAGATGCCGGCGTGGCGATCTTCCCAACTCCCCGCCTGCACTGGCTTTTTCATTATGACCGGCAGAACGCATGCTTCTCTTGCCCGGTAAAGGTTATTCTTGAGTTTCATTATAACAGGTTTCTTAGGTACCCATACATGTAAGGCCCATTTATCCTGAAGCACTCCAAATACTGACCATCTCATGTCTGCCACAGACGTTCCACTCGATCCCATATTTCCATGGCAATCACTTCTTTGCTTTCTAAAGGTAGGCTTTCTACCTCGCCTCCCGGCCACAAAATGGTTACCTCATTGGTGTCGCTACCAAACCCGGCACCGTCTACGGTGAGATCATTAGCCACAATAAAATCCAAATTTTTCTGCTGTAGTTTTTCCTTTGCATTCCCCAGCAAGTTTTCAGTTTCTGCAGCGAACCCAACCAGAATCTGGTCCTTTTTCAGTTCCCCCAGGCGAAGGAGGATGTCTTCAGTTCGCTCCAACTCTAAAGACTCATTGTCGTCGGTCTTCTTTATTTTTCCGGATGCCATCACCTTTGGGCGATAATCAGAAACTGCCGCAGCCATCACTACCACATCCATCTGCGGCAATTCCGCAACAACCACCTGGTGCATCTCCTGGGCAGTGGCTACTCGAACCTCCTTCACCCCAGATAGCGGGGTCAGAAAAGTGGGTCCACTAACCAGGGTGACATCTGCTCCCCTCCTGTGCGCTACTCTCGCCAGAGCATAGCCCATTTTGCCTGAAGAAGGGTTTGTCAGATGTCTCACCGGGTCCAGTGCTTCCCTGGTGGGACCCGCGGTTACCAGCACCCTTTTTCCCTTGAGAGATTGCGGGGTCAATACTTGGCGAATTTTCTCCACGATCTCATCCACAGGCGCCAACCTCCCGAGGCCTTGGACTCCACAGGCCAGGTCACCGGCATCCGGACCAACCTGACGGAATCCCCAACTGCGCAGCTTGGCCAGATTCTCTTGGACCGCCTGGTTCTCAAACATGTTCACATTCATAGCTGGGCAAATGATTTTAGGAGCGGTGCACGCCAACAGGGCCGTAGTCAGGTAATCATCACCAATCCCATGGGCTAATTTACCAATGATATTGGCGGTGGCGGGCGCAATCACAGCCACTTCAGCCTCGGTGGCCACTTCAATGTGGCCAATGCGCGACTCTGACTCCAGATCGAAGAGATGAGTGCAAACCGGCTGGCCGGAAAGCACCTGGAAGGAAAGAGGCTGGACGAATTCCAT
>JAUVTM010000240.1 GCA_030601545.1 Syntrophobacterales bacterium | reverse complement strand
TTTCATAAGGGGAGATTAGTTCATGGGTTGGTTGGATCGCTGGATCCAGTCCTTTCAAGCCATCCGGTCTTGCCCGAGAGGTCATAAAAACGTTTGACCCAGCCGCTGCAACGCCTCTTTTAAAGAGATTTGTGTCAAGACCAAGGGCATAAATGGTGCGACGAGGGTCAATATAAGCCGAATCAGATTCTGCCGGTTCAGGGGTATCAGTCGCATGCTGCCCACCGTTTCATAGACCGCTGTGTAATCGGCCACCGCCGACGGATCGACTGCTGTGATAAGACCCCCTCCTTTCCCCTCACCGGTTTTTTTGATCCACTTTTTGCGAAACGCTTCAGACAACTGGTATCCCAGGGTGCCATAATCCCTGAGACCTTGCCCGGAAGCATGATCCTTGCTTTTCAACAACCCGCTATGGACCAAAGGTCCACATTAATGAGAAAATCACCTGATGCTGTTGAGGCACGAGTCTATTGTCGTCGCCTTTGAAAAATCCTCCCTCGGGTCCTGTGGAACGATCGTAGCGATACTCCAATGCAGCCACGAAGGTATTGGACGCAAAGGGCGAAAAGGTATATTGGAGAGTCGTCGTGACGGCCTGAATGAACTGGTCCGCACCCGTACTTATGCCATCCGGATCCCAGTAAATTTCGGGTCGCACAGCCATGCTCCACGGTCCGGAGATGTGCCAGCCGGCCCACACCGCACCGGCCATCCAATTATAGCGCGGGTTGCCCGCCAAGCCTGTTTGTTTTTCCGTCCCCACATCAAAGGCAGCGGCCAGCAGGAATCGGTCGTTTTTCCACTCGATGATCGAATCCGAGAAAAACCGCCAGAACTGGATGGCAGTGTTGTCCTGGTCCGGTCCGTAATATAGATTCTGGATAAAGGTGATTCTGGGCGACAATTGCCATACCGCTTGGAGGCCATAGCTGGGTGCATCGTTGGGATGGGCAAGATAGTTCCACCCGCCAAGGGCAAACAGAGAAAGATCGAATGTATCACTCAAAGGATAGGTCCCTTGGACACCGAAGAGAAAATAGGGCACGAAGTCCAGAAGATACCCCCTTGTGTAATTGGGGTTTTGAATTGCAAGATAGGATTCGTAGCCGATGTAACTGTTAAGCAGCCCTGCCGTTACCTCAAGGCCTTTGCCTGCGGGAAACAGATAGGTGCCATTGGCCCGGTAAAGGTGGCTTAGAAAATCGGCATGGGAAATGGGCTCATTAAAGTCTGGGGGTGTCACGGGCACCAGGTTTTCGGTGTCCACGCCGGCCTGTAAGCCAAATTCCATTCCCCATCGCGACTGTTGGGTGGCACTTTTACGGATATAGCCCATGGCCATATTCACTTGGGGGTCGTTCACTTTAAACGAGGTTGTTTTACTGCGCCAAAGACCATTGCCGGGCTGATTGAAATTAAACGTATATCCGAGATCCAAATAGGTCCCATAGCTCCACCCTCGCGTAACCGCCTCCTTATCGTCCGCCACACCCTGAATATACCAGAGGTCTTTTGCTAAACCGGACACCACAGGGGTATCCGACGCCTGTACGGAGGCAGCGGTAAGTAATAGGAGGAATAAAACCGTGATGCGCTTTCGCCCCGATAACAGAAGGCGGATCACGGGGAAAGTCATTTTCCTCATTCTAACACCGTAACTCATCTAAAAAATTGACCTTGATCAACATTGTCGAAAAACCCTTTTATGTCAGCCTCAACAACATAATTAATTTCATTAAACCTCCAGCTCCGCTGGTGCTACCCTAATAGGCTTTGCCGATCAGGTGTGATAAAACCTTCTTACCGAGGGCTCCGAAAGGGCAAGTCGGGAAGAAGGTTTGAGTGATAGATTTTCAAAGTTTAGCACATGTACGGTTGGAATGTAAATATCGTATTGTTTGGGGACCCAAATACCGACGAAAGAGGCTTTATGGTAAAGTTCGACGTAGGTTTGGTGAGATTATTAGAGGTTTGTGCAGGCAGAAAGGAGTTGGGGTGATTCGGAAAGGGAAAGGGAGCCCTTAGTATCTTAGGGGGCTTTTCATTATTAGGTTAGCGCGATGGATCAATTTTGGGTTGACATTTTGACTCTCTTTAATTAATCTTCAAATGCAATTTAATAGTATTTTCAGCATTTCGATGATTACCATGACGTTGCGCTTCACCGGTCCACCTGAGAAAATCGCTGATGTTATTGCGATTAGTAACTCAATAAAAGAGCCGATATGTGTAGAACCGGGATGCAACCACTCCTCTTTGTACAACGATATCAACAATGATAATGCTTTAATGCTGGTTGGAGAGTGGGAGTCTCAGGAGGCGCTTGAAGAGGTCATCCATATGGAAGACTTCAGTAAGATCCTTGTGGTTATTGAGCTGGCCAGTCGGGCCCCTGAAATCAGTTTTAACACCGTATCGGATAGGGTGGGGTTCGAATTAATAGAAAAGCTAAGAGGATAGTCGCGAGACATCCTTTTCAGTCGCTAAACTTTTAGAAAGTAGGAGATTTGAGCCTGACGCTACTTTAATAGAAGGATGAGTGCTGCAAGCGTTCTGGCTCTTGGGCTCAAATAATTGAGAGGATCATTGTACAAACGATGGATTTACTATAAAGTTATTCCTGGTATGGAAATGTGAGAGAGTTATAGGCTCTCGGGACTTTGATTGAGGAGAACACAGGGGCGAGGAAAGGTGATGATAAAACGTATTGTATGGGTGGTTACATTACTATGGGCTTGTCTGCTGCTTGCAGTACCGGGCCATGCACAGGAGGACTCGGACGGCAGTTGGCCACGAGAAATTGTCGTCCCTCAGGGTGTGGTCGTCATTTACCAGCCGCAGCCGGAAAAATTGGAGGGAAACAAACTCAAGGCGCGCGCTGCGGTTGCCGTGGAACTCAAAGGGTCGACTGAGCCTGTCTTTGGCGCCGTGTGGTTCGAAGCGCGCCTGGACACAGACCGCGCGGAGCGCATGGCCACGATTGCGGATGTTTCGGTCACCCAGGTGCGATTTCCGGAGCAGGACGAACAGAAGTCACGAAAGTTGGGAGCCTTGCTGGAGAAAGAGATCCCCAAATGGCAGCTTCTCATCTCCATGGACCGACTCCTTACCACCCTGGAACTTGTGGAAAAACGGTCCGAGGCCGCAGAGAAAATCAGCACTGATCCGCCGAAAATACTTTTTGTTTCCGAACCAGCCGTGCTGGTCAGTCTCGACGGTGAGCCTCGACTCCAGAAGGAAGAGGATTCGGAACTCATGCGGGTCATCAACACCCCGTTTACGATCCTGTTCGCACCCTCGCAGAAGACCTATTACCTCTATGCAGACACCGATACCTGGTATACGGCCAAGGACATCCAGGGGGACTGGGCGGTGGCAAAAAAAGT
>JAUVTM010000084.1 GCA_030601545.1 Syntrophobacterales bacterium | reverse complement strand
ACACCCTTCCTAGACAGTTTGGGAATCTCTTGTCTGAGTACCTCGAGGGTAACCTCATGGGGATGGGCTATGCCAATGGCTCCGCCTCTGAGACGTGCCAACTCAGTGAGTCGGTTCAACTGAGCGCGGATGGCCCGGGGATTTTGAATGTTGTCCAAGAAAACATTTCGCTCAGCAGAGGGGACATGAAGCTCTTGCGCCACTGTATATGCTTTTGTCTTGCTGGTGGTCCTGCTGTCCAAGAAAAAGAGACCGCGAGTATGGAGTTCCAGCATAACAGGTCTCAATTTTCTTTCATCTTGGCAGAACTTGGAGCCCATATGGTTATTGACTCCTTTGACATACGGGAAAGCATCCAGGTTTTTCCTGAGGGTCTGCACAAGCTCCACTTCTGTCATCTCCACTAAAAGAGCCCCAACTCCCGGATCCACTTCCGGGTAGCCTGTTGGCTCCATGGGAAGGTGAAGCAGGAGTTCCTGACCAGCATCATGAATTCTCCGGGCGATACTCTTACTGAACGTGCCATGTGGAAGGACAGAAAACGACAACGGCCCTTCAATCGTGAGGAATTTTCTTGCTAGTTTGCCGTCGTAGCCCAAATCATCGATAACAATGGCCACCTTAGGGACTGCTGTCGGCTGTGCCTTTTGCGAGGCTTGCTTGCGTCCTTGGAAAAGGGCCAAGCGGTGGGTTAGATTCCCTTCGACCCTAATGAGCAGTTCCAAATCCGAGCCTGTCTTTTTACTGCTTTCTAAGGTTACTTGCCCGGTTAAGGCTCCCATATTCTTGGTAAAAAGCTTATGAACGCTGGCCAAGCTCTGCTCTTGGGGAAGTGTGACCTCGAGTTCGGTAAAATCCCACTGTCTATTGTGCTGGACTCGATGTATCACCTGGCGGAATTGAACCTGAGATGCATGTACTCCCAGCTGGCGCAGGCTTTGGTAAATGATAAGTTCCACCTCACTTACCAGCTCGCCAAAACGGTTGCTCCTCTCTTCCTCATAGGCCGGGACGGCAGTCTTCTCGTATCGACGGTCTTGAGCCAGCCACAAACCCAGGAGCAAACATACAAGGGCCAAGAGTCCTATTCCGACCGGCCAACGGAGCAAAAGATCCTTCCTGGAAGTACTTTTCCGCGGTGGTCGTCTGGCACGTTTCGCTGAGTGCTTTTTCTTGGTCCGTTTCGCCATGTTTGTTACCAAAACACGCCATTGGGAATTCGGCCATTAGCAGCGAAAAAACTAGCCTGCATAATTCACGAATCCTTGGGATTCGTGAACAAGCACCTGCATGAAAGCTATTTGCTCTCATGCAGGTTTCGACGCGGTGTTTGCCACACCTTGCTCAAGGCTAGCCCTGAGCGGAGGCCTGAAAAGGCCGCAGTCGAAGTCCGCAAGGAGGATTATTCATGAATCCCCTTTGATTCATGAATAATTCGGGCCAGCAAACGTAGGATAAGCAGTAACAAAGGTACATTGGCAAGCTCTAATAGTGTGCCTGTAAACTATGCGCAGGGGGCAATTGACTATCTGTCAGTTGGTCATGTATCGTGGAGGTGAGCGACACTGCAGTCAACTCCCAGCAGTGAGGGGATGCAATAGCGATTGGGACCCGATGATCCCATGACCGCAACAGACCTCATCTGAGATCCGCCACAATTCAGCTTTGAGGGGATAATTTGGCAGGTAGGTTCAACCTTGTACTCCCAAAAGAGAAACACGCCCGTTACTGCGTTCTAACCACCCCAATGGCTGCAACAGCTACTCGTGAGCGTACTTCATCTGTGAGAGAATTTCCCAACTCTTGAGCACCTCCAGTGCCCGAGCCAGTTGATTATCACTTTCCAGTTGTTGCTTGCTTTCGGAGTCCTGGGTGGGTTCCGGTTTGGTTACAGATTCTGTCCTTCCCTCTCCGTCCATGTGATTCTTTAAGTCCTCTTCCCGAATCACCCTAAGCCGCCCGCGTTCGTCATCTCTCTTCCGGGGTAGTTCCCTCGCCACCACTATGTCAGGTGCAATACCTTTGGCCTGAATAGAGCGACCGCTCGGAGTGTAGTAAAGAGAGGTGGTGAGACGCAGAGCCGCGCCGTTCCTGAGGGGCATCACCGTCTGCACTGATCCTTTGCCAAAGGTTTTCACTCCCACCACCACAGCTCGCTTGTGATCCTGAAGAGCTCCGGCTACAATTTCCGCCGCACTGGCACTGCCTTCATTCACAAGAACGACAATAGGATAGTGGTGGGGCCTGGTATTTGTGTGGGCTTCGAACCTCATATCCTGACTCTTGAGTCTGCCGCCGGTGTAAACAATCAATCCTTCGTTGAGAAATTCATCACTCACCTTGACGGCCTGGTCCAGGAGACCACCGGGGTTGTTTCGCATATCCAATATCAGTCCTTTCATGGGCTGATTTTCTTTCTCTAGCTTGGTGAGTGCCTGGCGCAGATCCCTGGCAGTGGTGCTCTGAAATTGAGAGAGACGAAGGTAGCCGTAACCTGATTCTAAGGTCTTGGCCCTCACGCTTTTGATGGCAATAGTGGCTCTGGTGATCACAAAATCTTTCGGTTTTGTAAACTCTTCCCGCATTATGGTAAGAACCACCTTAGTTCCTTTGGGGCCACGCATCTTTTTGACCGCCTCCATCAGGGTCATTTCTTTGGTGGGCTCACCGTCCACCCGGAGGATCTGATCACCGGCCTCTATTCCCAAGTCATCGGCAGGAGTCCCTTCCAAGGGTGAAACAACGGTCAAAAAACCATCACGGATGGTGATTTCGATACCAATGCCTCCGAAACTACCCTTGGTTTCCACCTGCAGTTCTCTGTAAGCATCAGGATTAAGATAGGAGGAGTGAGGATCCAGCGTCTTCAGCATGCCGGTGATGGCACCTTCGACCAACTCCTTACTGTCCGCCTCCTCGACATAATTTTCTTGTACAATGTCAAGGACATCGCTGAATATCTGTAGTTGCTCGTAGACGGTCTTGTCTTCGGCAGATACCTTCTGAATGCTTAGCCGCTCCCAGGCAAAAACCGCAACCAATCCTACCAGTATGACGACCAAAATGGTCAATCTAAATTTACGAATCGACATGCATCCTCCCTAGTGCTTCGGTCAGCAAATGAAGTGTACTTTGTAAAATAGCAGATATTTGGCAATTTTGCTAACCCAGCACTAGTCTTGATCGAATAAATTCTCAACAAAATTCATGAATCGAAAGACTAGCGACCCCCGAACACCTAGCCTTTGAGAGTACATTCCCCCTGCGAATATGATTTATATTGCAAGTCTCGTGCCTCTATCGAGCCTTAGCGCCTGCTGCACTGGCCAACGCAGGGAGCAACCACGCCTCCGGGTTAATGGCTTTGCCAAGGTGACGAATTTCAAAATAAACCTTGCCCCCGCTTTGCTCAATGGGAGAATACCCTGCATAGCCAATAATCTCCCCCGACTCTACCGTTGCACCAGTCTCCTTCAACACCTCCGCCAAATGGGCATTGAGAGTGTAGTATTTGTCACCGTGATCAATGATGATCACCTTGCCGTAACCTTTCACCCACTCTGAATAAAGAACTTGTCCACCGTAGACGGCGACCACTGGAGACAGTGGTTCGGTGGCTATTTCAATGCCGTTGCTACGAATTTTAGTGCCAAATTTCTTATGCTGTTTTGGCCCGAAGCGAGACATAATCTTACCCTGGACTGGATAAGGTAGAGCCCCTTTATTGCTGGCAAAACCACCTTTCGGCTGGATTTTAGCCTTGCTCCTCCCGGTCTGCCGCTGCAACTCTTCAATTTTATTCTTCAATTCGCGGGAAACCGCTGCCAACTCTGTCACATAGTGTTGGTACATCTCCTCCTGATTGTGGATATCCTGCAACAAGGCTACCTGCTCACGTTTGACCTTTTCCAGTTCCGCCACTTCCTGGCCGATCTTTGCCACCAGCCTGCCGAGTTTCTCTTCCCGGGAAGTGAGCGCCTGGGTAAGTTTCTCTTCCTCTTGCTGCCGCTTTATAAACTGACCTATGAGCGCACTGTCTTGTTCAGCCACCGCCCGGAGATAAACCCAGTGATGTTGAAATCCGCTCACATCACGGGCCGAAGCCAGCACATTAAGATATGCGTGTCTGCCAAATTTGTAAAGTGCCTTCAGTCTCTGAGCCAACAGAGCCCGGAGCTTCTCCAGCTCTTGGTTCAACTCTTTGAGTCTCTTGCGTTTTGCAGCGACCTCCCTTCGTAAGAGAGTTCGCTCCCGTCTGCGCTTTCCCAAATTATCGCGGATCAGTTGAAGCTGCAGCTCCATTTGATCCAGCCGATCAAGGATCAAACGCTCTTTCTGGCGCATCTCATTAATCTGCGCCTGGCCCCTCTTTATTTCTTTCTGAACCTCACTTATTTTCTCTTTGTGGATCTGAACATTATGTTTTGTTTTCTGCGCCTTTTCCGCCAACACCGTTGGGGCCGGCACGCAGAGCAGCAATACGAGCAAGGCTAAAAGTACTCGACTCATGGCCGTAAGAATCTCCTCAGGGAAACCATACTCCCCAGGACACCGAGGAGCAGGCCAAGACCGAGAAATCCCGCAACTAATTGGCCCGTGGGTAGGGATCCTGCCATCACGGCAAGTCTCAGTGGCAAGTCCAGATGTGAAAACAGAAACAGGATAAGCAGTGATAAACCGCCAGCCGCCAGCAATGCGCCTCCCAGACCATGCAACAGACCTTCTATGAGAAAAGGCGCCTTGATAAAAAAATCTGTGGCCCCCACCAAACGCATGATTTCCAATTCTTCCCGCCGGGAATAAAAGGTCAGTCTAATTGTGTTGGAGATTACGAATATGGTGGCAATGAGAACAAGTCCCCCCACGGTAATACCCACCAGCTTCATCACCTCAACAAAGACCCTCAATTTCGCCATCCATTTTCTACCATACTGGACCTCTGCCACTCCGGGCAACCGCCCCAGCCGGGTCGAGAGTTCTTTGATGTTTCCAGACCGTCCATACTGGGGCATCAATGTCAGTTCCAGAGAGGCTGGGAGGGGATTTTCCTTGAGCCCTTCCAGTATTCCAGCGTACTCACGCAGTTGGCTACGAAAACGAGCGAGAGCCTGTTCCTTACTGATGTAAGTGATCTCTTCTACTTCTGGCCAATCAGCAACCTTACTGCGAAGCACTTTGGCCTGCTCGGGAGAGATGGTCTCTTGGAGATATGCTGTGATTTGGAGCTCACCACCCAACTGGTGCAGAGACTGCTGAACATTCAAGTATATCAAGGAGAAGAGTCCCAAAATAAGCATGGAGATGGCAATGGTACTGAGTGTCACCAAGCTTAAAAACGGGTTGGTCCAGATGTTTCCCAGGGCCTTTCGCAGATAATAGACCAGCAGACCTAGGCGCATTCCGTTACAACACCCCCTGAGAGCTTATCTCCAAGGCCGAGCGCTGAGCCATGACCTGCCTGGCGACCCCTGCAGCCACCAGCCGTCCCTGACGCAGTATGCCCACCTTGGCACCTGGGACTTTACCTATGAGCTCCCTGTTGTGTGTTGCCAACACCACCGTCGTACCGCGCCGGTTAATCTCCCTGAACAATTCCAAGATCTCCAGGGTGATTTCATCGTCAAGATTCCCTGTAGGCTCGTCTGCCAAGACTATGATTGGATTGGCGGCTACTGCCCGGGCAATGGCAACCCGCTGTTGTTCGCCACCGGACAGTCTGCAACAAAGGTGGTTTTCCTTGGCATCAAGTCCCACCAACCGCAATACCTGCCGAACCTTCTTTTCGATGTAGGCCCGGGGCCGTCCGGTCACCTCCAGAGTCAAGCCCACATTGGCAAAAACAGTGCGCTCTCCCAGGAGCTTAAAATCTTGAAAAACCACGCCTATTTTCCGTCTGAGGTATGGAACACCTGAACGCTTCAACCGCTGCAGATTAACGCCATCTACCAGAAGCTGTCCCCGGGTTGCCGGCTCGGCACAGAAGATGAGCTTGAGCAGGGTGGTCTTCCCAGCCCCACTGGGACCAGTGATAAACAAAAAATCGCCCTTGTCGGCGGCCAAGGTCACATCATGCAGGGCGTATTGCTCACCGCCGTAGGCCTTGTACACGTGATAGAGTTGAATCATGGGCAGTCGTTCAGAGTTGGAATACCTAGCACTGACAGTGTGGCACACACTATCACAGGGATAAAACCCATTCAAGTAAGAAAATCACCACCATAAGTGATCTGAGCCTCTCGGAGACAAGTCAGATAATGGGATCTGCAGGGGGTGCAATTCTCAAGTGGGTTCATACTCCAGTCCCATGGCTCGAACCAATGCAGCTCGGGCCAAGTTAAAAATCACCAGGGCATTGGTGTAGTTTGTTCTTGCCTGGGTCAGCCTGGTCTGAGCATCAAGTATTTCAGTAGTGGTGGCCACCTGTTCCTTGTAGCGTTCCTGGCTGATCCGGAAGTTTTCCTCTGCAGACTCAACGCTCTTCGCGGCCACTCGGATACCTTGTTCTGCGGCTTGCACCGACAGAAAAGCGGTCTTGACCTCCAGAAGAATACCATCTTTGATCTGCTCCAGACTCTCTTTGGCTTGGCGCAGACGCGTTCGTTGCTGGTTGGTGGCATACCGGGTCTTACCCCACTCGAAGAGAGTCCAGGTGGCACCAGCAACGATGTCCCAGTCTTCCCGATCCACATAGTCACTGCCATCAACCGTTGGATCATCACCTCGCCGGAAGTAATTGACCGACAGGCTTATATCGGGATAGTAGTCGCTCTTTACCAGAGTTACCTCCTTCTCGGCTATGGCCACATTCTTATTCGCCTCCAACAGTTCAGGTCGGTGCTGCAAGGCGATCTGCTGACTGGACTCATAGGATCTTTCGTAGGATTCGGTGGTAAGGACGTCCACCACCGCCACTGGAGTATCTATGGGTTGGCGCAGCACCGTATTGAAGCGAGCCTTTGCCACCCCCATATCGTTATTAGCTACAATCAGTTGCAACTCGGCCTCCCCCAACCGGGTCTCCGCATCAAGCACATCAACCTTAGGCCTCATCCCCACCTGGACAAAGTTCCTAGCCACCCGAACCCCTTCTTGCAGTTGGCGCACGGACTGTTCAGCCACCTGGCTAATTTTCTCGGCCCGCAAAATCTCAAAATATGATCCCTTGACCGCCAGGATTAAGTCTAATCGGGTTCTTTGCAGCTGAATCTGGGCCACATCCAGACCGAGCTTGGCCAACTGGTAGTTTGAGAGGGTTTCAAACCCGGTAAAAAGCGGCTGTTGGATGGTACCGGTGAACCTGTATTGATCCTTGTCCGAATTTTGGAAAGTATTACCACCAAAAGTTATGTCAGTTTCGCTGGGACGGCGGTATTCATACTGGGCAATCACCTTAGGCAAAAAGCCCGTTCTTGCTCTATTTTTCCCCTGAAGGGCGAACCGAATCTCTTCTTTCGCCACCTGCACCTCCAGGTTGCGTTCCAATGCCAGTTGGATACTCTCCCCTAGAGTCAAGGCTAGCCCCTTTTCCTGGGCAGGTGTCTGTTGTGGCAGCAGACTCAAAGTAATGCAGATCACCAGAGTTCCCAGCCATTTGACTGCACCATGGGCGTCAGCGGAAATCTTGCCTTGCCGAACCATCTCTCACCTCGATTTTTACGAGTTAACGCGCGATTGTAACCACTTCTGTTGCTAGCCCGGATATTTCATGAATTGCTGTCGCGAGACCACGAAGATGGGTGTGCCACCTGGCAACCGCAGGGTGTTGGTTCCAAGGCGTACCGGAACGGTACGTCGCAGGGGCCGACACCCGAGGACGCCAGGAAGGACGGCCATATCCGTGGTCGCAGCAAGTGATTCATGAAATATCCGGGCTAACTCTTCCACTCTTGCCTCACCGCTGCATACGGATTGGTGGGACCATGACCCTGTCCCAGGGCAAGTCCATGACGAATGGCTTCAGTGATAAAACGCTTTGCCGCTGCCACCGCTTCAATCACATCTAGTTCTTGGGCCAGATAGGTGGCGATGGCAGAACTATAGGTACACCCGGTACCATGGACGTTCTTG
>JAUVTM010000142.1 GCA_030601545.1 Syntrophobacterales bacterium | reverse complement strand
ACTTCATGTTGACAAAGCTCAAGAAAATACTGGTGTCATGTGCGTGTATTTTCGCTTTCTTGTTAGTCGCTACTCATCCAGCCCTATCTGCCAGCAAGCCCCCAGCTACAGGGGAGACTCTTCCTTCGTTCAAACTTGCCGTGCCTGAGAACGATCAGGCCAGGAGCTATCTGGGGCTTTCCGGGAGCGGCCAGTTTGCGGTTTCAGAAATCGAGACGCAGGTTGTAATCATTGAAATTTTCAATATGTACTGACCGTTTTGTCAAAGAGACGCGTTCCGGGTGAACGAACTATATCGTATCATGCAGGCCAGAAAAGACCTCAAAAACAAGATGAAATTAATCGGCATTGGTACAGGAAACAGTGACTTTGAAGTGAACTTCTTCCGAAAGAAGTACGAGGTTCCTTTCCCCCTCTTCTCCGACGAGGATTACTCAATCCACAAGGCAGTAGGTGAAGTGAGAACCCCATATTACATTGGTGTCAGGCTAAAAAGTGATGGAAGCAGCGAGGTCTTCTATTCCAAACTGGGTGGCTTTAAAGATGCCGGTAAATTCCTGAAATTGATGGTCAAAAAGTCCGGGCTTTAAGGGGGAGGAGAACATGACAAGAAAAAAACATATATGGGTATTGGGATTGTTGGTCATCTTTGTCTGGATTGCAGCAGCGTATGCCCAGTCCCCTGATTTCAAAGAGAACATCTATCCGGTGGGAAAACTGAAACCTACAGACAGTGTCCTCAAAGTAAAGGTGGGCGGCCTGGCACCTGATTTTACTCTCCCGGCGGTTCGAGGCGGCAAGATTACTTTGAGTCAGTATCGCGGCAAGAAAAACGTGGTAATCTCCTTTGTCCCCGCCGCCTGGACGCCAGTATGTTCAGATCAGTGGCCCGGCTACAACATCGCCAAGGATTTCTTCGACGAAAACGATGCCATCCTCTTGGGTATCACTGTGGACAACATACCGACTCTCTATGCCTGGACTAAACAGATGTGCATGGATAGTGGAAATCTGTGGTTCCCAGTGCTCTCCGACTTCTATCCCCACGGAGCTGTGGCGAGCAAATACGGGGTTTTACGCTCGGATGGTGTCAGCGAACGATCTCTCTTTGTTATTGATAAGAAGGGAATTATTCGCTACATAGACGTCCACGATATCAACAAGAGACCACGTTTGGAAGTTCTCGTCCGCGAGCTACAAAAGCTAGAGAAGTAATGACGATTTTAGATTGCAGAATGTAGATTGTAGATTCTGGAGTCTTATGCCTGCAATTTAGATCAATCTGAAATCTCAAATCTAAAATCTGCAATCGCCGGAGCTTCAGCGACGGCTCTAGATTCCCAAAAGCCTCGGGGCCTTGCGCTGGTACCCCTCCTCTTCGGCCAGCAGATCAAGATGTCCGCTGGCGACGTCGTCCACAGCCAAGGTCCTGGCGTCTCCGCCCTCGCGGGTATCCATCACTTTAAGATAGCCTCGGCACTGTTCGCAAACGTACACCCGATACAGATCATCTCCCTCCCCGTGGAAATAGCGCAGATCCTCCTGTTTATCGGTACTGCAAAAGGGACACATCAGCCGGGGTAACTGCCAGAAGTGACCGCAGAATGAACAGAGGGCCTCCCTTTTGCCTTCCTCACCTACCAAAGCAGCCATAGCCGGTAGCCCACCGCAGACGGGACAGTACCCGTATTGCCAGTCATTTATGGCAGTTCGCTGAGCAACAGCTTGCACCGACGCCAACAGGGAAGGCTGCAGACTTAGCTTGGTCAAAGCCTGAACAACGGGGACAGGAACATCCAGATCGTTTGCTACACCCTCAATCACCTCTGCATCGTCTTGCAGGACTGCTGTGGTCAGCTTAACAAGATCGAGCTTACCGGTCTCCATGGCTTCCAGTAAGATTTTTCCAGCTCCTTTAAGAACTGGATTCTCTGCCATCGAAAGGTGACAGATCCTCAGAAAAAGTTCCCTCGAGGAATCTTTATCCACCTGAAAATCTCCGCGGTCGATGAGGGGAAATCCCTCCTCGACCTTCAACCTTAACCGATCTTCCGGGAGGTCTATTTCTGGTATTGCTGTTTCTTGCTGAGTTTCTTGCTGCGCCGCTAGCACCTTGGCGTAGAAAGCAAGAATCTCCTCGAGCTCGGTTCTTTCCTGCCTTAATTGGTTGAGCCGGTGTGTCATTCTCTTGTAAAATTCATCTAGTGGTTCAATCATTAGTCCCTGCCTCTCCCTTTTATGATTGCAGGATGGTCATTGTTTTCTAGCGTTGACCGCACCGATATTGACTACTCATAATACTTCTTGTCATTCCGGAAGGCGCGAAGCGCCTGTCCGGAATCCAGGATTAATCATGAGTGATCTGGATACCGGATCTCGGCTTCGCCTCGTCCGGTATGACGATTATTTCGATCATAGATCCTTTAATTCTAGGCATTACAGTATCGCTCTAGCAAGCTTTGCTTGCGATAAATCCTTTCCATGATAATGGTCAATGGCCCTTTGGATCGCAACCGGCCTCCGGCCCATAGGGGCCTACGACCCGGAGGGGGGGTTGCTCCTACAGGACTTTATCAAATGATCAGATTTTGACGTGCTAAGCAAACACAAAAAAGGGAGGGACTATGTCCCTCCCCAGGGTTAGCGCGACGTTATTTCAATCGCGAGGTTTCCATCACGCCTTACAGTTTGGCCACACCCGTAATGAGCCCGGTGGCAGGCCGGAAGAGTTTGCGCAGCGCCAGCTTGCGACTGATGCCGACATCGTTTTGCGCCACCGAAAACTTGTAGTAGATCGACGGATCGTCCACCACCAGGAAGATGGCACGAATAGAATCAGCATCGAGAAGCTGGGCCTTTTTGTAACCCTTCTTCTGAAGCGCAGCCACTCTCTCGTTAGCCATGGCCAGCATGTCATCCCGAGCACCGAAGTTCATGGTCCCAGTGGGGCAGGCCTTGACACATGCAGGAAGAAGGCCATTTCCCACCCGGTCGAAACACATGGTGCATTTGGATACCAGGCCAGTGCCCGGGTCCTGCCGGGGTATATTGTATGGACATGACTCCCGGACCTCCTCAAAGGCCGAGGAGCTCAGCATCCGGGTTTTGCCCGTAAAAATGACGGCACCCGTGGACTCATCCTGGATGACGGCCCCGTCAACGTAACCTTCCGCGGTGTCCTTACACGGGGGTTCGAGACAGTGCCGGCATTGGTCCGGGAAGAAGTACCACCTGAGTTTGCCCCCGGAAACCACCTCCCGGAACCGTACCAACTTGAAGGTACTGAAGGAGAGATCTGCTGGGTTCTGGTAGCTCCCCCAATTGTAGGTCTTGGTGGCCGGCAGCTTGTTCCACTGCTTGCAGGCCACCTGACAGCCTCGGCAAGCCGTACATTTGGTGGTGTCTATGAAAAACGATTTGTCAGCCATACAGGTCTCACCTCCTTTCAAGCCTTTCTAACGTTCACCATGAACGCCTTTGTTTCCGGGATCTTGGTGTTGGGATCACCGATGGAAGGAGTGAGCAGGTTGGAACTGTCACCGCCATCCTTGGGAGTGACCCAGCCAAAACACCAGGGCAAGCCCACCTGATGTATAGTGGTACCGGCAATTTTAAAAGGTTTGAAACGTTTGGTCACTATGGCCACCGCTTCCACCTTTCCACGCGCCGACTCCACAGACACCTTCTCACCGTTCTTGATCTCTTTGAGCTTGGCCAGCTCTTCGCTCATCTCGCAGAACGACTGGGGCTGCGTCTCAAGCAACCACGGCTGCCAGCGAGTCATGACACCGGTCTGCCAGTGCTCAGTGACCCGGTAGGTGGTGCAAACTATTGGGTAGCGCGGATCGCAGGTGGCCCGGGTGTCTGCGGCAGTTTCGAATTCCTTGATAGTGGGGTTGATGAACTGTCCACTCATCAAGTTCTTCTCAATGGGACACTCCAGCGGCTCGTAGTGCTCCGGAAAGGGCCCATCAGCACGGCCCGGCCCGAACATGTGGGCATGACCATCGGGCTTCATGATGAAGGGGTACTTGGTGTCTTTGCGCAGAGTACCATCGGGATTCATCATCGGATACCAACCACCGTCAGGCACATCGCCTACCCACTTCTTGCTCACGTACTTGCCGTTTTCAACTTTACCGGCAAAGCGGATAACCGGATGTTCCTTGTCCCAAGGCTGGCCTTTCTGATCCACCGAGGCCCGGTTGTAAATGATCCGCCGGTTCACCGGCCAGCACCAGGACCACTCGGAGTAGAGGCCAATGCCGGATTTATCCTGGGTGCCGCGGCGTGCCGCCATGTTACCCTTCTCGGTGTAGCTATTGCAGTAAAGCCAGTTGCCCGAGGAGGTTGTGCCGTCAGCCTGCAAGTAGGCAAAACTGGGCACCAGGGTACCCGCCCTGTACATTTTCCCTTTGACGGTTACATCCGCCAGGAAGTAGCCGTTGATCTCCTTGGCCACCTTGTGAGAGTCGAACTTGCCGTTTGTGGTGTAGTCCCACTTGAGGTTCAAGATGGGCTCAGGAAAAGCTCCTCCCTCTACCCGGTAGAGCTTTCGGATCTTGTCCATGAGCTCAACCATGATGTCACCATCGGGTAGGGCATCTCCGGGAGGATCAGCCGCCTTGTAGCGCCACTGCATCCAACGGCCACTATTGGTAATGGAGCCTTCCTTTTCCACAGAAGCAGCGCAGGGCAGGAAAAAGACCTCGGTCTTGATCTTTTTGGGATCCATACCCGGACCCTCCCAGAAAGAGCCGGTCTCGTTTTCAAACAGGTTGACGTTTACCATCCAGTCCAGCTTGGTTAATGCCTCGCGGGTCTTGTTGGCATTGGCACCGGAACAGGCCGGGTTCTGACCCCAGGCAAAAAAGCCGGTGAACTCACCCCTGTACATCTCGTCAAACAGAGACAGCCAGGAATAGTCTTTGCCATCATCGACCTTGGGCATCCAATCGTAGCCAAAACCGTTGAATGGAGTTGCATTTTCACCAAACATGGATTTGAGGAAACTCACCGAGTATTTGGGGTAGTTGCCCCACCAGTTGGCGCTGAGTGGATCGTTGGTCTTCGGAGTCCACCTCTTGTTGTAGGCTTCCAATGAAGTGTTGGATGCTCTGGCCGTTTTCAGATAGCCGGGCCAAATGTGCCATAACAGGCAGTGGTCCGTGGAGCCCTGGACGTTGGACTCGCCGCGCAGGGCATTGACACCGCCGCCGGCAATTCCCATGTTGCCCAGAAGCAACTGGATCATGGCCATGGCCCGAATATTCTGGACGCCTACTGTGTGCTGGGTCCAACCCATGGCGTACATGATGGTACCGGCCTCGCCCTTCTTGCCGGTAGCCGCATAAGTCTTGTAGACCTTTCCCAGGTCCGCCCTGGATGTACCCGTGATTGACGAGACCTTTTTGAGATTATAGCGGGAGAAGTGTTTCCTCAGCTGTTGGAACACGCAGCGCGAATTCTTCAGGCTGTGGTCTCTCTTGGGGATACCCTTTTTATCCTTTGCAAAGGCCCAATAGGACTTATCGTAAGACCTAGTCTTCTTGTTGTAGCCAGAGAAAAGTCCATCCTTGAAGCCGTACTTCTTGTCCACGATGAAGCTGGCGTTGGTGTAATACGCCATATACTCCTTGTCATACAGGTTGTTACTGATGATGTAGTTGATCATCCCACCCAGAAAGGCGATGTCGGTTCCTGAACGCAGGGCGGTGTAAAAGTCCGCCTTGGCTGAGGTCCTGGTAAAACGGGGATCAACGCTGAGCATGGTGGCCCCATCCTCCATGGCTTTCATAACCCATTTCATGGAGATGGGGTGATTTTCGGCTGCATTGCTTCCCATAATCAGGATGCAA
>JAUVTM010000251.1 GCA_030601545.1 Syntrophobacterales bacterium | reverse complement strand
GATGGAAAACCAAATCAATATATGCTTGGTCCTGTCAGCCACATTAATGGCTTCAATTCTGGAAACTTATCTGGGTATGATGCTTTTTTGCGTGGCTTAACTACCTACCCTGGTTCAACGACGAGCATATTGACTAAAAATTCCCAAGTAGAGCCAAGAGCCCTTGATTTCCTGGGGGTGAAATATATCATAGCATCTCAACCGAGTGAGAATGATAATCTAAAAGTGAGCCACTTCAGTCAAGAAGTGATCATTGAAAAGTGATCCACCGCTAACAACCCGATACAGTTGAGGCAAACTCAGCAGAATCGGGAGAAGGACATGCTAACGATGGATAAAAAAGCAAAGATAAGACAGGCGATCTTAGTGGAAGGCCAGAGTCAGCGTCAGGTGGCGATAGAATTGGGTCTTTCCCGCAATACAGTAAGCCGCATGTTGCAGGACAGCCAGGTTCCCAAGTACAAACTAAATCGGGCTCGGCCCAGTCCGATACTAGGTCCGTACCATCAATTGCTTCAAGAATGGGTTGCAGAAGATGTAAAAAAAACCAAAAAGAAACGGCGAACGGCGAAGCGGATGTATCGGGTCCTGAGAGATCACCATGGGTATCAGGGAGCGGAATCAACGCTACGATGGTATGTGGGGCAACTGAGGAAGAAATCGCGCCAAAAAGTTTACATCCCCCTGGCTTATGAGCCAGGAGAAACAGCCCAAGTAGACTTTGGTGAGGCGGAGGTCATCATCGCTGGCAAGAGGGAGACCGCCCATCTCTTTGTCAGTTGGTTGGGCTACTCTGGGGCTACTTTTGTCCAGGCCTACCCGGCTGAAACGCAAGAGGTCTTTTTCGCCGGCCATGTGGCTGCCTTTGAGTTCTATGGGGGCGCACCTCGGGAAATCTGGTATGACAACCTAAAAATCGCTGTGAACAGGGTGTTAAAGGGCCGAAACCGGAAAGAACAAGATGGCTTTATTAGCTTTCGCAGCCACTATCTATACCAGGCCCAATTCTGTAACGTGCGTGCCGGGTGGGAGAAAGGCGGCGTTGAAGGGCGAGTCGGCTATGTGCGTCGCAACTGGCTCATTCCTATTGAGGAATTCGAGAGCTGGTCAGCCCTAAATGACTACCTGCACCGTCAATGTGAAGAGGAACTGAGCCGGCGACTGCGTGGGAAAAAGGATAACATCGGCCAGCGGCTAGCAACCGAGCGAGACCATTTTCTACCTTTGCCATCCTACCCATATCCGTGCTGCAAGGTAGTGCCCGTTCGGGCCAACACGTTGGCCTTGGTCACATTCGCCACCAACCGCTATTCGGTTCCGGTCGATCATGTCCACGAACAACTTCTGTTACGGGTCTATGCAGATCGGGTTGAAATTAGCAACGGTCAGGAAGTGGTGGCAACCCATCCTCGCTGCTGGGAACGAGAACAGGATATTCTCAACCCCCATCACTACCTGCCCCTGCTGGCCAAGCGACCGCGGGCCTTTGCCCATGCTCAGGCTATTCGTCAATGGCAGAAGAAGTGGCCAGCTATTTTTGACGTCTACTTTGAGGTTTTGAAGCAGCGGTTGGAGATGGCCCAGGCTACCAAACTGTTTATCTCTATATTGCAACTAAGCTCAACATACGACGAGGCGTTGCTGGCCGAAGCCTTGCAACAGTCCTTGACCCGTCAATGTTTCACCCTGGCCAGCGTGCAGGAAATAGCCCGCCGTCTGACCGAACCAGTTCCAGCCGAGCCTACCCCTTTGTTTGACTACCCCCAGTTGGCCCATATTCGGGTTGCCCAACCCAATCTGCAACAGTTTGACCAATTACTGGCCTACCCTGAGGGAGGTGACAGATGAGCCTGACACGCCCCATGTCGCCTAGGGTAGTCGATGCTCGCCTGCAGGGTCTGCTCAAGCAACTACGTTTGCCCACTGTAGCCAAGAACTATGAAACCCTGGCCCGTCAGGCCGTTGAGAGTGGCCAGCCTTATCCCGAATATCTGATGGCTCTATTAGAACGAGAACTATCCCAACGGGATGTCAATCGTCGCCGTCGCCTTTTGCGCCAGGCCCGATTTCCCATCACTTACTCCCTTGATACTTATGATTTCACCTTGATGCCTTCCCTGTCCAAACCTAAGGTCCTGGAGCTAGCCAGCGGAGATTTCATCAGCAAGGCCCAGAATGTGGTGTTACTGGGCCAGATCGGGACTGGGAAAACCCATGTCGCTACCGCCTTAGGCTACGCTGCCTGTGAATCAGGTTACAAGGTCCGCTTCTTCACAGCGGCTGCTCTGATTAGCCAGTTACTCGAGGCCCATGAGCAGAACCGGCTGAGTCGACTGGAAAACAGCTTGCTCAAGCAACACCTGATAATCATTGATGAACTGGGCTTTGTTCCCTTTTCTCAACAAGGCGCGCAGATGTTGTTTACCTTCATCAGTCAGAGATACCAGCGCGCCTCGCTGTTGATTACCACCAATCTCCCCTTTACCGAGTGGACCCAGGTTTTTCAAGATACCCGGCTTTTGGGCGCCTTACTCGACAGACTTACCCATCATTGCCATATCCTTGAATTCAGGGGTGAGTCCCATCGGTTTCGACAGAGTCAGGCTCAGCATGCATCCAGGCTTCCGCCGCCCACCTCCAGCCAACTTGTCGATGAGCTGCCCGATGTGGCTCCCGAGGAGGTGACGACCATGCCCTAACTGGCTCACTTTTCGACGATCAAAATGACGGCGAATATTTGATTTTACCCTCTTGGTGGCTCACTTTTCGACGATCAAGTGGATCACTTTTCGATTGACAACAGCATAGGTTTTCTTCAGCACCCGAACAAGGCTGCTGCTGCTAACCCGCACCTTGCGCTTGACGCTATTAGCCAGGGGTGTCGCCTTCAACGGTTTCATGGCCGCAACCTCTTCCACCAGGCGCTCCTGCCGTTGCTTATTACGCTTGTCCATCACCTCGAACAGGAAAGCCTCATAAGCCTCGATGTCTTCGAACTCCCGGCTGCCACGAAGCAGTAGTTCTTGCTTAAGTGCTCGCTTCAAGACACCATGGGCGGCCTCCACATCGGCGTTTTCGTTTGGGCTAGCCACATGGATCGTTTGCGGCTCCAGACCATAGTGTTCCAACAAATGGAGATAGTCTCGCGTGTAAGCCCGGCGATTATTTTCTTCTCCTTCCTCGCGGATCCCTAGCCACCG
>JAUVTM010000019.1 GCA_030601545.1 Syntrophobacterales bacterium | reverse complement strand
CAAGCCCTCTTTCTATGAAAGGTTTGAACTCTTCGTTCGCTGTGACAAAGCTTAGAAAGCGTTCAGTCAGCCGGTAGGGCGAGAGCAGGAGATCTCCGGCCAAAAGAATGGCGTCCTTGAAAACAGTGCGCACCACATGTTCTTCCGCGTTGCGATCGTATCTCAATCCTGAAAAGGCGGCGTTGTCTGCGTACATCTTGATGAGTTGGTCGGCCACATCCAAGTAAGTCAGGGTGAGATCCCGAATGAAATGATCGGAAATCTCTAACCCCTCTTCAATGACGAGCGCGCTTAGAAGGGTAGTGACGATATCAACTCCCATCTTGTGGATTCCACGACTGCTGTCCTCTACCGATATGGGTTGGTGTTTGTGATCATAGGGGCCATCGAGGACCTCCACTTGGGCAATGGTGTTCGCCTTGCGATAGACCTCAATGAGTGTAAAGATTTCCACGCCCCAGTTGGTGGCAAAGTGCATCCGCCTCATCAAGCTGTTTTCAAAGGCCACCTCGCCTGACAACTGATAGTGGAAATTGAGGAGAAAATCCACGATCCTCAGAACCTTGTCCTCCTGCGTGTCGGTGAATTTTCTCTTGAGCGCAATAAGCAGAGGATCGAGCAGCAACCTTTTGGCCCGGCCGTAGAGCCGGTCATGTCTGAGTCTGGCATAAAATGCCTTCGAAAACTGGTAGTTCAACACCACGACCGGATAGAAAAGCCGGTCAATCATCTTCTGGTCAAACGTTCTAATATCGGCGTCAATCACTCCGATGCACTGGGCCCCCAAGGCCAGAGCGATACCAAACGAGAGAAACACATTCCTGCCCTTGCCCGGCTCGTCGAGTCCAAAACCTGCCTCCGAGAGTTTTTCATAAATTGAAGCGAAACCTGAACCGTTGTTGTGCTGTATAAGAAAGTTTGTCAGGCCGTGCGATTTCAAGATCTCCGCCAGCCTATTCGCTTCTTCGTTGCTGGCACCATCCAGGCCGAAAATAATATGTGATAGATATTCCACTGCCGAGAGGTGCTTGACGATGTTTTCAAACACCGGGAGATTTTCTTCCTCGGTGAATTCGGTGACAAGAGCCGGCACCACAAGCACGGCTTTCTTCCACTTGGAGTGGAACAGGAGTTTTTCGGTCATGTCCTCAGGATGAGGACTCACGAGATGGAAGGCGGTGATTTTCGTATGTTTCTGGGCAAAAAACGACATCGTTCCTCCTTTCGGGCAGGTGATGCATCGAGTTGATGGGGCAGGCTAACCTGGGTTAATAGAGTTCAAGCTTACTAGATTACGTGCTGGCACACAAGGGCATAACCGTTTTGGGGAATGCAGGGATTGAAGATTGTAGATTGAGGAATTAAAGGTTTCAGGTGTCAGGTGTCAGGTGTCAGTGAAGAAAAACAAAAAAGCTGAAATCTGAACACTGAAATTTTAATCATTGTGATATGTAATTTCTATCAACTCCTGGCTCCTGTATTCTTTTATTTCTTTAGTTCACTTTAGGCACTTTAGACATTTTAGGCATTCAGAGCTCTCCATGCTCTATGCTCCATGCTAAATTTCGATTCCAAAGAAATTAGCAATTAGAAAGGCTAGTCTTTTGCGCAGCACAAGGTAGGAATAGTGCCTGGTTGCCACCTCGTAGTTGTGATTTACTAGGCGCTCCCGTCTCTCCGGTGACTCCAACACTTCTCGTACCTGGTTGACCACTCGAGCTGTAATAAACCCATCCATGACGATCAGGTCGAAACCCTGCGGTTCGATATCCCGAACAAAAACCTCATAGCGATTGATCAATATGGGCTTTCGAAAGTAGGCAGCTTCCAGAAAGGCGTTGCCGAAGCCTTCATATAGACTGGTATAGGTGACAAAGTCGGCGTGCGGATATACGTCCCACAGCGTATAAAGCTTCTCCCCTTTTTCATTGACGCCACGAGTATCTCCAATGTGGCAGGAAACCAGCTTTAGGTCCACGTTATGATCTCGGGCATGATCTGCTACGAAAGTGGCGTAGTCATATCCCTCGTCACCAGCCTCATGAGAGATAACCAACTTGTATTTCGGATCTCCTAGCTGGCTCACCAACTCGATGGCATGTTCGATGCCTTTTCTCTGTACTATCCTGGTGGGCTGCAAAATGAGGACGTCACCTTCCTCTAGACCGATTTCCTGACGGAAATTTTTGCTATACTCGAGATCCACTTGCGGCTCATGTTCAAAATCCAGCACATTTGGAATAGCGGTAGCTGAAATTCCGGTCCGCAAGGCCAATTCTTCTTGTGCCAGACTACTGATCACCACGTGCTGGATGCTTGGCAGTTTGGGGGGAAATGCCATCTGTAAATAATCCTGCGCTGCGTTCAGCGAGAAGCGAAGCCTCTCCCAGAAAAAATCGTGGTGATGGGCAATGGCGGGGATGCCGGTTTCGGCAATCAACTCGGTAACCGCCAATCCCAGGGGGATATGCATGGGGATACTCAAAACATTTTGGGGAATAATGATGTCGATGTGGAATTTTTCGATGAATTCGTAAAGCCTGCCCTTGAGGTAATTTCGCATGGCATGGATATGACCGCTGATCTCTGAACTCCTATGTTTTACTCCGAACACGTGCTCGTTGATCCAGCGGACCTCTTCATGGTCAAAAAAGGCCTCGGGCACCAGCATACTCGAATTGGGATCACGGTCCAGCTCCCCAGCAAACCAGTAGGAAGCGTGTTTCCTCTCCCAGAGAAGTTGGGCCCACTTGGCCGCTTCCAGCGAAACACCATCTGTTCCCGCAAACCGGGTGGATATGAAGCCAATGTTCTTGCCCATGTCAGGCTCCTCACAGCCCACATGCAGTAAGTAACGTCTGGTAGTTGGTAATCACTGTTCCTGCAAGGCCACCCTTCCCCAAACGCACACTCTGGTCATTGCCGTAGAAGAGTAATGCTTGCAAACCATGTGCCTCCGCCGCCAGTACATCATTTTCACGGTCATTTCCAACCACCACAATCTCCTCAGGCCTGAAACCCAAGTGCAGAATCGTTGTTCTAACCAGACGGAAAAAATATGGGGAGGGTTTAGAGAAGCCAAGGCGAAAAGAGAGAAAGGTTAGTTTTGGATCGAAGAATTCATCTGGGTTGATTCCCAGGGTCAGTCCGAGTATGGGCATGGTGTAAAATTGTGAATTGGATACTATTCCCAGCCCTACCCCTCTTTCTTTCAATTTTCTCAAAGCCTCAACCGCTCCAGAGAAAGCCCGGACCGGATTTGCCAACATTTCACGGTAGGTTGCAAACATCCGGGGTTGGCTGCCCGTCAAGTTTCCCCCCACCATTCCAATCATGTCAGCCCAGATTTGATCAACTTGAACCTCAGCCGGAGAGACGCCCTGCTCCTTCAGTTCCTTGTGCTCTGAAGCAATTGCCTCAAAAAAGCACCGGTGCCACTCGATACCCACATCTTTGGCAAAGCCGAAGCGTTCAGCGGTTGCCACAAAACTATCCTCACTGGAAACCAGCCGAGTCTGGTCATCAAGATCACCCAAATGAGGACATACCAGCGTACCGTAGACGTCAAACAAAATGACCCTTGGCAACGGCTCCAAAGGAGGAACATCGCCTCCTGACACCGTGACCGCAGGTTCTGGCACAGGAAATTCTCGTAGGATTGAAAGCCAATTTTGCACTACCAACCTCCTATGAGAGGACGATGGAACCTCGGGAGAAAATAGAGGTCCAGTAATCTGTTACTGATCTTTTCAGCGTTTGCCTCTTCAAATTTCTGGCCAAATAACCCCTCGATTGCGGCTGCCAACTTTGTCGCGTGGGGTTGCAAACCAAATTGCTCCTCCACTCGTTCAGTGAAATCATTAGGAAAGATTGCTGGCTCAGCGGCTGCCGGATTCAAGGACCTCAGCTCCTGTACGAAAGCATTTTCTCGGAGGTAGTCAATGAGGTCAAGCTGCTGATCGAGCTCTAGAAAGCCGAAATCTACTGTATCATCAGAAAAGATTGTCTTCACTTCATCACCAAATCTATCAATGGTGGAGTTGTTGAGTCCCAACAGCTGGCCTTGTTTCTGAGCAAATTGGCACCCTTTGTTAATCATCTCTTCTCTCGTTTCCCTGTCGACTGGCACCAAAAACTGCTCATAAAGCGAGCCCCCCGGAAACCCAGCTTCGGTAAAGTCTGAGGTTAACTCATTGAGATTCCTTCCCACCAAAGGGATGCCCCGGCTGGCTCCCTCCAGGAAGGTGAAACCAAATCCCTCCAACAGCGAAGTGGTGACCACCACATCCGAGGCCAGCAGAAGGTCATCAAAACCAAAGGCGCTCCCCACCAGTTCATGGCCGAATCCAACAACCGCAGCATGATTTTGTCTTCTAAACAGGTCTTTTACGGCCTCGGCATAGGGACGTTCCGGCTCTGAGTTGGCATCCAAAGTAACAAGCAGCTGAGGCGGATCGTCCGCAGTTGCAGCCAGGAGCAGCGCTTCCACTACATTTTTACGCCGAATAAGCCGTATAGGCAAAGTCCACCACTGCCGTTCAGGTTCAAACCGATACCCACGCTCATGAGCGTAGCGCTGCAGTTCCACCGCTATTGATTCTTTTGTTTTCTTCTTCTCAGCCCGTATGGAAGCCACCGCGTTAGGAAGGTAGAAAATTCGGTCCTTTGGTATTCCGGCTTGGGCCAATCTTAGGGAATCCGCACTATTGAGAACCGCATAGCCAATATTATTGGCAACGGGATAAAAATCCTCCAGACCACCGCTGCCCCAACACCGCCGCAAGTTCATGAGGTTCCACAGCCTACCGCACTCAGCAAAATCATGGATGTGGTAGAGAAACCGATGCGGGGAACCCGTGGCCTCAGCCTGTTGCCCCGCAAGCATAAGACCAGCAGTTACCAGTCCATTTTTGCCGAGAGTGGGGTTATGCGCCCAAAATAAAGAGGTTCCCCGACCTTGTCGGAGAAGCCAGGTTGCCAGAGCTGAAGCATCGTACCAGAAGTCATCGCGTTCAGACCATACTCTATCACTGTAGTCCAGTCTCGCATCCACCTCAACTTCAACCTGAATATCCATTCGGTTCAGATATTCTGCGAATTCTTCCACCCCGTCCGTCCTGCCAGTCAGAACTCGCAGGGTCCGATGCGCAAACCATCCTGATCGGCTTAGAGCAAAAACACTGTTTTTGATGGCCGAGCAAACCCCTCCCGGTAACAGGTGATAGTGAATAATGACCAAAGTGTCGGGAATTGGCATGGACTACTTTTTCCTCCTTGGTTACATTATAATAATATCAACCGGTTGGCAATATGAGATGAACCGCAAAGCGCATAGCGCCTAGCGCATAGCGTTCTTTGCGTTAAGTTTTTTCGCTATGCGCTATGCTCTATGCTCTATGCGAGGTGGCATAAATCTTGAACTTTGACTTGCAAGTTACAGGCTTTTTTGCCACAATCCCTCCCTGCATTGCCAGCAGGTCTTGATAGTACTTTCAGGAGGCCGAGATGGGAAAGAACATGGGCTTCGTATCAACTCGTTTCGCAGGGAATGACGGCGTTTCACTGGAATCGGCCAAATGGGCAGAGGTGCTGGAGTCCAGTGGCCATCGTTGTTACTGGTTTGCTGGGGAACTCGACAGAAACCAGGAAAGGAGCTTCTTAGTTGAGGAGGCTCATTTCGAGCACGATACGGTGAAATGGGTTCAGGAAAAAGCTTTTGGCAGAAAAGGGCGAAAGGCTGTGGTAACAGACATGGTCCATGCCCTTCGCAGCCTCCTGAAAGTGCGCCTCTACGAGTTCATTGAAAAGTTCCACATAGATGTGCTCATCGCCCAGAACTCTCTGACGATTCCCATGCACATTGCCTTGGGACTGGCAATCACTGAGGTTGCCGCCGAAACTGAAATGCCTACCATCGCCCACCACCACGACTTCTACTGGGAACGGGTGCGATTCTCGGTCACGGGTGTTCACGACTACCTCCAGATGGCTTTCCCGCCCAACCTTCCCAATATACGGCATGTGGTGATCAACTCCGTCGCCCAGGAGGAACTCGCCCTTCGCACCGGAATCTCCTCCATTGTTATCCCTAACGTGTTGGATTTCGAAAATCCGCCTCGGGATGACCATGAGTACAATGGCAACTTGCGCCAGGAAATTGGTCTGGAGGAAGGTGACGTGATGATCCTGCAACCCACTCGTATTGTCCAGCGCAAGGGAATCGAGCATGCCATAGAGTTGGTCAAGCGGTTACAAGATCCGAGATACAAACTAGTCATTTCACACGAGGCTGGTGACGAAGGTTACGATTACGCTGACTGGCTCAGTAATCATGCCCGGGAGGATGGTGTAGACCTCCGTTTAATTGCCACCCGTGTGGCCGACAAGCGGAGCATTAATGCAAGTGGTGAGAAACAATACACTCTTTGGGATGTATATCCACATGCGGATTTCATTACCTATCCAAGCCTCTATGAGGGTTTTGGCAACGCCTTCCTGGAAGCAATTTACTTCCACAAGCCCTTACTGGTAAATCGCTATGGCGTTTTTGTCAGGGATATCGAGCCGCAGGCCTTTGACCTGGTGGTAATGGATGGGTTCTTAACAAAAAAGGTGGTGCAGGAAGTTCGCGAAATTCTGGAAAATCCTCAACGGCGTCAGCAAATCGTAGAATACAATTATGAAGTAGCAACCAGGCATTACTCTTATGCGGTCTTACGCAAGAGGCTCAATTTCCTCATGGGTAACTTCTTCGGAATCGAGATGTAACCGGGAAGTCCTTTGTACGTTGTCAGTGGTCCGTTGCCTAAACTCGCATAGCGCATAGAGCATAGCGCAAAGCGTAGAATCTTAACCCTAAGAACGCTATGCGCTTGGCGCTCTGCGCTTTGCGGCGAACAGAGTGAGCCACCACGGACAACTGACTACGGACAACGGACGGGCCACAAAAAAAGGCGAGAATGAACTCGCCCCATACCTCTCAATACAAACCCACAGAATTTTCAAGGTGCGTGCTTACTCCTCGCCCTCTTCAGTTTCCTTCTCTTCGGCTTCCTTGCCTAGGGCTTCGCACTCTCCAGCCGGACACACCCCTTGGTCGATGTGCTTCTCGAACTCTGAGCGGAAGTGCTTGAGAATGGTTACCACTGGGCCAGTGGTAGTTCTGGCAAAGTCACAATAGGGCGCATCCTGCATGGCACGGCAGACCAGATCAAGCTGTTGCAGATCCTCTGGCTCTCCCTTTCCCTGAATAATACGCTCCAGAATTTCTCGGAGCTCAACAGAGCCAACCCGACAGGGTACGCATTTGCCGCAGGAAACATCCTTTTCAAAATCGAGGAAGTACTTGGCTACCTGAATCATGCAGAAACTATCATCAATTGTCGCTATGAACCCCGAGCGGTCATAGAGAATTTTCCCGGAGGTTGCTTTCAAAGGATCGATATGGAGCAGATCGAAAAGGATGTGCCCTTGCACCAATGTTCCGCTCACCACCTCTCTGGCCTGCTTTGTATCAACCTGCTCGTAGAAAAAACCCTTTTGCGGGAAGCCCACCAGAACCCCATGAGGACAGTCTCCATTGCAGCCAACTTTCATGGTGCCAACGGTCAATCCTAAATTCCTGGCGGCAATCTCCTCTTCCAGCACCTTTCGGACTTTTTCACAATCACAGGTGCAGTCAGCCGATCCCGCACAGATGGTTACACATGGCCGCTGTTCATCGGTTCGGCAAAAATTTGGGATTTGAGGTTCCATTCCGACTCGCTCTAGTTCACTGTAGACATTTTGGACATTTCAGGTACTTTAGCTCATTTATTCATATGCTCACATCAGCGCACGGGCTGCTGCTCTGGCCACCTCAAGCAAATGGTGCGGGAATACACCAAATACCACCATTACGGTCACCAGCACCACGGTGAGTACTTTCGTTGGTATGGAAACAGGAAGCCCGGGCAACTCCTCATCGGACTCCATTAGATAGGCTGCTTTTACCACCAGGATATAATAGTAAAGAGAAATGGTGGCATTGATCATGGCAATAATAACCAGGGTGACGTAGCCCTTCTCCATGGCTGCGGCGAACACCAAAAATTTGCCGGTAAAGCCGATGGTAGGAGGAATGCCGGCTAGTCCGAAAACAGCCAGCATCAGAGCCATGGCCAACAGGGGGGAGCGGCGATGCAGCCCTGCCAACTGGGCGATCTTTAAATCACTGCCGTCATGGGCCACCTTCACCACCACCAGGAAGCAGCAAAGGTTCATAACCAGGTAAGCCAGGGCATAGAAGATAGCACTGGCATATCCGCTAGCACTCATGCTGAGAATCCCGATGAGCACGTAGCCGGCATGGGAGATGCTGGAATATGCCAACAGCCGCTTCATGTCTTTTTGCACAATGGCCACCAGATTGCCCAGGGTCATGGAGGCAATGGAGAGGGTCACCAGCACATCCACAAGATATTTGCTGTTGCCCCCGCTCAAGGCCACCACCCTCATGATGATGGCCACGGCCGCCACTTTGGAAGCCGTCGCAATGTAGGCAGTCACCTGGTTGGCGGCTCCTTGATACACGTCCGGGGCCCAAAAATGAAACGGGAATACGGCTAACTTGAAGAAAAAGCCACACAGCATAAGAAGCAGGCCGACGATTGCCGCAGGTGTGCCAATAACACTGGGAAGCACCTGGACAATTTCCACCAGATAGGTAGTATGGGTCACCCCAAAAATATAGGAAAGGCCGAAGAGCATCACCGCCGAAGCGCAGGCTCCCACCATGAGGTACTTGATACCGGCCTCCACATCAATGCCGTCCCCCCTGCGCAGGGGGACCAGAATGTAAAGCGAATAGCTGGAGAGTTCCAGGGCAACATAGATGGTCAGCAGCTCGACGCTGCTTACCAGCATCATCATCGCCAGGGTGCAGGTGCTAAGGAAAAGGTAGAATTCTGGATGATGTCGCTCCTCAATGCCATTGAGTTCGGTGCACAGGCAGACTACCAGAAAGAAGCCCATGGCCAGCATGACCTTGAAGACCTGGGAAAAGAGGTCCACTCGGTAGGCCTCGAAAAAGAGGGTTCCTTCCAACCTGACGCAGGCCAGGGCTACCACCACCCCCACGCCGGCCATGAAGAGCGCCGCAAAATAATCACGCCTGGGGTTGGGGCTTGCCGACATGGCCAGGCCGAAAAAGACGACAGCCATCAGCAAACAGTAAAGCTCAGGAATGAAAAGAGTCCATAAGTTCATCATGGCAACCCGTTGATAAAGGGAACTGAAGCCACCTGGATCACATCAAGCATTACCGACGGAAACAGGCCAAAGAGTACAATTACCGCCGCCAGGATCATCCTGGGAATACCGGGAACAAACGTGAGATCGGGTAGATGCTCAAATTGCTCATTTTTCTCGCCATAAAACGTTCGCTGTACCACCCGCAACATGAACAAGGCTCCCACCACCAGAGCGCAGATGGCCAGTGCGCCCCGAACCGGGTAGGTCTTAAAGGCAGAGATGAAGACCAGCAGTTCCGCCCAGAAGCTGGCCAGACAGGGAACACCTATACCTGCCAGCGCTGCCAGGATGAAATAGCCCGAGGCCACGGGCATTATCTTGCTCATGCCACCCAGCTCAGGAATCATCTTGGTGTGGGTCTTTTCATAGATGTAGCCCACTGAAGAGAAGAGGAGTGCAGTCATAACTCCATGGGCGAACATTTGAAACACCGCACCATTAAGCCCATCTACGGTAACAGTAGCCAGACCGAGGCCGACAATGCCCATATGGGAGACACTGGAGTAGCCGATTACATACTTGAGATCCGTTTGGGCCAAACCCACAAAAGCGCCGTAGACAATGCCGCAGGTTGCCAGCACCGCCATGAGTTGGGCCCAGTACTGCCAGCCCTCCGGGCAGAGGAATATGGCTACTCGCAAAACCCCGAAAGCGCCGAGCTTCATGAGCACGCCCGCGTGAATCATGCTCACCGAAGTGGGCGCGGCCACATGTCCCACCGGCGACCAGGTGTGGAAGGGCCAGACACCCGCCAGGATGCCGAAACCCAGATAGAGCAGGATAAAGGCAAATTTCTGTTGAAATGGGGTGAAGACGCCCGGCTGCATAAGGGCCACAATGTCAAAAGTATTCAAACCGGAATTCACAAAAAGATAGAGGATGGCTGGCAGAATCAGCGCACTTCCGGCCAGCAGATAGATGGTCAGCTTCATGGCGCCGTATTCTTTACGGGTACTGCCCCAGATGGCAATGAGCGGGTACATGGGAAAGAGGGAGACATCGTACCAGACAAAGATGAAAAAGAGATCCATGCTCATGAAAACACCGAAGACGCCTGCCACCAGCAGGAAGGTGAAAGCGAAGAACTCTTTGACCCTGAGCTCCAACTCCCACATGGTGAGTACCCCGGTAAAGAGGACAATACCGGTGAGCATAAGCATGGGCAGATTGAAACCGTCCGCCGCATTGAAGTAGTAAATGCCCATGGAGTCGACCCATAGCACCTTCTCCACGAACTGGAGACCTCCCTGGGCTTTGTCATAAGCGAAAAAGAGATAGATGGAGAGCACCATGGGAATCCCTGAAAAGACCAAACTGACCCACTTGATCAGCATTTTGCGCTCAGCGGGGATAACAAGGATCACCAGCAGGCCCACCACACAACTGAAAAGGATGGTGGAAAGATAAGGAAAATTAGCAAACTCCATACTCATGTGCTCTTCACCCTAAAAGAAGAAGTAAAGTGCCACCAGGGCCAGAACGGCGAACATCACCATCAAGTTGTACTGGAGCATTCCCGACTGCAGAAAGGAAAGCATCCTGCCCCCGCCAACAGTAGCCCTGCAAATTCCGTCGATACCGCCATCGATCACCTGGCGGTCGTTTCTGGTAAACAGGTTGGAGAAAATTCCATAGATGACATAATCGAGAAACAAGCGATAAAAATGGTCAATGTACCAACGTTCGGCAAAAAGCGTCTTAACAGGCTCCATCCGCTCCACAAAACCTACCTGGGAAGCCCCTTTGCGCCCAAACTCCAGCCAGGCCAGACCCACTCCCGAAAGGGCGAGTCCCACTGCCACATAGAGAAGCCAGGCGTGGTGACCGCCGCCGTGCCCCTCAGCACCACCGTAATGCCCCACCAGGAAATTCTCCAGCGGGGTCTGGAAGAGACCCAGAACAAGGGTGACAGTGGCTAGAATGATCAGGGGCCAGGCCATTACCCAGTAGAGGCCCGCATGGTGATGGTCATCACCATGACCATGGCCGCCATGCTCCCCATGGTGGGGCTCTTTAATCTTGCTCGGAAACAGGATGAGAAAAATCAGCCGGAATGAATAATATGCTGTTAGAAAAGCACCCAAAAGCCCGCCCCAGAGCCAGATGGGGTTATGAAGGCCGGCCAGACCGCCCATGATCGCTTCTTTGCTGAAAAAACCGGAAAAGGGCGGCAATCCAGATAAGGCCGCCGCACCCAGGGTCATGCATACCATGGGGATCTTCAGGCCACGCCCTCCCTGTCTTCCTATTTCGTACATGTCGTTGGTTTCATACGCGTGGATAAAGACTCCCGAGCAGAGAAAGAGCAGGGCCTTGAATCCGGCATGGGTGGTAAGGTGAAAGACGCCGGCAAAGTAACTGCCCGCCGCCAGACCCATGACCATGAAGCCGAGCTGGCTGATGGTGGAGTAGGCCCAGACCTGCTTGATGTCCCTGGTCACCATGGCCATGGTGGAGGCCAGCAGCATGGTAATCATGCCGATGGCCAGAAAGAGGGTCATGGCGGTGGCCGACTTACTGAAAAAGGGAAAAATTCGGGCGAACATGTAAACCCCTGCCGCCACCATGGTGGCCGAGTGGAGCAAGGCGCTCACCGGGGTAGGGCCCTCCATGGCATCAGGCAGCCAGGTGAGCAGGGGGAACTGGGCGCTCTTGCCGGCAACGCCACCGAAGATCAGAATAGCACAAAGGGTTATCAGTGCCGGTGACATGCGCGCGGTTACATCAACCGAGTTCATGTCCAGGATATTCAGGTTGCCGAAATTGAGCAGCACCAGCAGAATCCCGAGGAAGAAGGCGATATCTCCCACACGAGTCATGACGAACGCCTTTTTCCCCGCCTCGGAAGCGCTGAACTTCTCATAGTAAAAACCGATCAACAGGTAGGAGGCCAGGCCCACCAGCTCCCAGAAAATGTAGAATTGGAGCATGGTGGGGGCGATGCTCATAGTCATCATGGCCCAGGCGAACAGAGACTGAAAGGCATAGTAGCGGGAAAATCCCGGGTCCCCAGCCATGTAGCCCAAAGAGTAGACCTGCACCAGGAAGCTGATAACCGCAACAATCGTGAGCATCAGCAGACTGAGTTGATCCAGCATGAATCCAAAGGGAACGTACAGTTCTCCAGAGACCAGCCATTTGGTGGTGTATTGGATAGGATGTTCCAGATGCCAGTGGCGGCCGAGAAGGAAAAGGGCACAGATGACGGATACACTGACGGCAGCAACTGAGATTGTTGCCGACAGCTTCGGGTATGGCCGGGTAAAGACCATTATCAGAACAAAACTAACAAAGGGCAGCAGCGCTCCCAGCATGGCTGCCAGCAAAGTTGGATCTTGGAACCAGGAAGAGGTCATGGTTAGCCTCGTAGTTCTTGGGCCCGCTCGATATTAATGGAACCGAGTCTGCGGAATACTGCCACTATAATGCTCAGGGCGATGGCCGCCTCAGCAGCGGCAATGCCCATAATGAACAGGGTATATATCTGACCGACAATGGGATCAGGTGCCAGGAATCGGTTAAAGGCCATAAAGTTGATGCTGGCGCCATTCAGCATGAGTTCTATAGCGATGAGCATGCCAATGAGGGAACGGCGCTGAAACACCCCGAAGATCCCCAAGCTAAAGAGCAAAGCTGCCAAAAAAAGATAGGTGGTAAGACTGTTCACGACGGACTCCTGCGAGCATAACCTGCGATGATGATGGCACCAAGGATGGCAACCAACAGCACCAGAGAAATCACTTCGAAAACGAGATTGTAGCGGGTAAGCAGATATGCGCCCAAAGTGGCGATGGACCAATCGCTGCTGCGCATCGCGGCCGGCTGCCACTCGGTGCGGCTGATGATTGCACTCAGCATGATGAACACCGCCGCGCCTACTCCCAGAGCAAGGCCCACTTTAGGCAAAGCCCGTTTGGGCAAACTCAGGTGGAGCGGTCTGGACAGCATGATAGCAAAAATAATGGAGATACAAATTGCACCCACGTAGATGAGGAGCTCCATCAGAGCGATAAAAGGGCTTCCCAGGTAGACGAAAATTCCTGCTACCCCGGTGAGACAAACAATAAGGCCCAAGATGTTGTACAGAATATTTCGGGGAAAAACTGCTATGAGCGCCCCGGTAAGGGTAAGTGCCACGATCCCGGCGAATCCTATCTGGGCTAGTACTTGTGGTTGAATGAGGCTCTGAACCGAGTTCATGCCGACTCCTCCAACCGTTGGATAAGGTCTACCACCCCATCCCAACGGCTATAATGCGCCAACTCATATTCTCCGGAAAACTTCAGTGTCTGGGTGGGACAGTTGGTCACGCACAGACCACAAAGGCTGCAGTGAGAAAAATCAATAAAATAGAGGCTGGCTCGTTTCTCGCTGTGAGTATGAGTCTTTTCCCCTTGGACCTTGATCACATTGGTGGGGCAAAATCGCATGCAGGTCCCGCAGGCAACGCAATTATGGCTACCGGTTTCGGGAAACTGCTCAAACTCAATGTGCCCGCGGTAAGCTGGGCTCATGTCTAGATATTCGCGGGGATATTGAACCGTAACCACAGGCCGGTAGATGCGTCGGATGGTGACCCACATGCCTGCGATCAAGCTCCAGCCACCTTCCACAATGTCTTTGATCATACCCATATAGCTCCAATTCGGGAATTAAGGGATTCAGGAATTGTGAATTATTAGGACCTCATCAACCAAATTTCCAAAGCTTAAATTCCTCAATCCCTTAATTTATAATCTTGATGATCCCGGCATAGACGACCAAATGAAGCAGTGCCGCCGGAATCATGATCTTCCAACAGAAGTTCATGAGTTGATCGAAACGTAAGCGCGGGAACGTCCAGCGCACCCAAATAGTCACAAAGATCAGCATATAAGTCTTGGCAAAAAACCAGATCAAGCCGGGCACAGGCAAAAACCCGAGAAAAGGAGGACTTTTCCAGCCGCCGAAAAACAAGGTGGTTGCCACCGCCGAAACTATGAGCATGTTGGAATACTCGGCCAAGAAAAACAGGGCAAAACGCATTCCACTGTACTCGGTATGAAAGCCGGCTACCAGCTCGGACTCTGCCTCCGGGATGTCAAAGGGCGCCCTGTTTGTTTCCGCCGTAGCGCAAATAAGGAAGATGAGAGCGGCCACTGGCATCGAAAAGACGTGCCAGACCTTGGACTGTGACGCCACGATCTCGGACATCTGCAAGCTGTTAGACCACATGACCACGCTGAGCACCGCGAGCAGTAAAGGAATCTCGTAGGCCACATTCTGGGCCACCGCGCGGACGGCCCCCAGCAAAGAGTATTTGTTGTTGGAGGCCCAACCACCCACGAGAACCGCGAGTACATTGAAGGTAGAGAAAGCGAAGATCAACAGCACCCCAACGTTCATATCCCGAATAAGGAGCCGTTCGCTGAAAGGAATCACCACAAAACTCACCAGCACCGGCAAGAACACTGCGATGGGCGCAAGCATGAACAGTTTCCGGTCAGCATGGCGAGGGGTGATGAGCTCTTTACCCACCAGCTTGATACCATCAACAATACTCTGGAGAATACCAAAAGGCCCCACCTCTTTAGGACCGATACGGAGCTGGATGTGAGCGGCGACTTTGCGCTCCAGCCAGACCAGAAACAAAGCGTTGACCTGTACCAGAGCCAAAACACCCACGACGCCCACGACAATCCGCGCTAGATCAGGACCGAGGAAGTTTACCACGTTTTGCCAGGCGGCCATGTTTATCTCCGCTT
>JAUVTM010000275.1 GCA_030601545.1 Syntrophobacterales bacterium | reverse complement strand
ATGAAGGATATGGAGGCAATCCTTGACATACTTGACCAGACTTATCCTGAGGCCAAAATCAGTTTAGATTTCAGCAACCCTCTGGAACTCCTGGTGGCCACTGTGCTCTCAGCTCAGTGCACGGATGTGAGGGTGAATCAGGTCACCAAGAAGTTGTTCAAGAAATATCGAATTGCAGCAGATTATGCCAATGCTCCCCTAGGGGAGTTAGAGGAGGGTATACGGTCCACTGGATTTTTCAGAAATAAGGCCAAGAGTTTGAAAAACTGCGGGGCAGCATTGGTGGAGAAACATCAGGCTGAGGTACCGGAAAGTCTGGAGGAGTTGGTCAAACTTCCCGGTATCGGCAGGAAGACGGCCAACGTGATACTGGGTACAGCTTTCAACACGCCCGGGATTGTGGTGGATACTCATGTGGGTCGAATCTCCCAACGCATCGGTCTCACCCAGCAGCGCGATCCGGTGAAGATAGAATTTGACTTGATGGAACTTATCCCTAAGGAGAAGTGGACGGCCTTCTCGCACCAACTCATTCAGCACGGCCGGAAAGTGTGCACAGCCAGGAAGCCGAAATGCACTGAGTGTCCGTTGTTGGAGCACTGCGATTACGGGCAGCCCCGAGACTACGCTCGGGACAAGCAGGCAGTGGACAGCTAGCAGCCCCGAGACTACGCTCGGGACAAGCAGGCAGTTCGCAGGAGGCAGGAGTCTATTAGAATACTGTGGGAGCGGCTTTCCAGC
Source organism: Syntrophobacterales bacterium (assembly GCA_030601545.1). Taxonomy (GTDB): domain Bacteria; phylum Desulfobacterota; class Syntrophobacteria; order BM002; family BM002; genus BM002. Next base: position 2,076 of record JAUVTM010000275.1, on the reverse strand, counting down.
CGCGACTGGAATTAGACGCAGATCATTTCGAGATTTCCTACCTTTGCTTGTGAACGAGGAATAATATTTCCATGAGCACTGAAATAAGAATTCCATTCAGCTGTCTGCTGCCCGCTGTCCGCTGCGGGCTCAGAGGGGGCAGACCATGAAGGTTCGTGCCCTTGGTCTCATGTCCGGAGGCCTGGATAGTATGCTGGCAGTCAGGGTGCTCCTGGATCAAGATATCGAGATGACGGGCATTACCTTTCAAACTCCGTTCTTCGGACCGGAAGGTGCGCAAAAGGCAGCCAGACAGCTGGGGACACCCCTGCGGGTGATAGATATCGGCGCGGTTCATCTGGAAATGCTCAAGAACCCTAAGTATGGCTACGGCAGCCAGATGAATCCGTGCATCGATTGCCACGCGCTCATGCTCAAGACTGCCGGTGGGATCATGGATGCTGAAGGGTTTGACTTTCTTTGCACGGGGGAGGTGTTGGGGCAGCGCCCCATGTCACAGCGAAAGGACGCTCTCAGAGCTGTGGATAAGCTTTCGGGCTATGGGGGGTACATTCTCCGGCCACTGAGCGCCAAGCTGTTATGGGAGACAATGCCGGAAGAATTGGGCAAGGTGGATCGTCAGAGGCTTCTGGATATCCACGGACGTTCTCGCAAGCCTCAGATGGCTCTCGCCGCTCACTACGGGATTGAAGAATACCCCAGTCCGGGTGGCGGCTGCATCCTCACCAAGTCAGGCTTTGCTGACAGGTTGCGGGATCTCTTGGCCACCCAGGAAGAGGTGGGGCTTCACGACGTGGAACTTCTCAAATGTGGTCGCCATCTGAGGCTTCCAAGCGGGAGACGTCTGGTGGTGGGTAGAATACATGCCGATAACCTGAAACTACAGGAATTGGCTCGGGAGGGAGATCTTCTTTTGAGAGTTGAGGGAGTTCCGACGCCCACCGGCTTGTTATCAGCAGAGAGCTCTCAGCAGGAGTTGGAATTGGCTGCCGATATTGTGGCAGCTTACAGTGATGCCGAGACTGGTGAAGAGGCCATAGTCGAGGTGTCTGGGAAGGAAGTCCGTAAGATTACACTCAACACCCCCCCGAAAGAAGAATTCCGCAAGCTGCTAGTCTAGCGTCCGTTGTTAAACGGACACTAGGCTGAGCGACTTTATTAGTCGTGAACAACGGCATCCTAAATCAACCCAAACAGTGAACGGAAACCGAGACTTTGTCGTGGCTAAAAGCCACTCCCACATTTTCAATAAGATCATTACTAGTCCTGTGGGAGCGGCTTTCCAGCCGCGACTTCGCCCGCGTACAATTCATTCAGCCGACCAGTTCGATATCCTTCCAAATCCAGGGTGACAGCCACAAAACCCAGAGACTTGAAATGAGCCACCAAGCGGTCACGCAAGTCCCTGTGGCTGAGCCTTTCAATGTCTTCGGGTGAGAGTTCGATGCGAGCCATGCGATGGTGGTCCCTTACCCGCACCACGTGAAAGCCCTCGTTAAAAAGAAACTCTTCAGCGGCTTCAATTCGGGCAAGGACCTGGGGGCTAATCGGTGTACCGTAAGGAATTCTAGAGGCAAGGCAGGCCATGGGAGGAAGATTCCAAGAAGATAAGCCTGACTCCTTACTGAGTAGCCGGACCTGTTCTTTGTTCAAGCCCGCTTCTACCAAGGGACTGCGGATCCCCAACTCTTCGAGGGCCCGGTGGCCCGGCCGGTGATCACTGGCGTCACTCAGTTGGGTTCCGTCGACCAGGTGAGGAATGCCCATTTTCCGGGCCTGGGCAAGCGCTTCAGAATAAAGCTGTTTTTTACAATGGTAACAACGATCCGGCGGATTGGAGCGTATTTGCTCCACTTCCAGCGGATCCGCCTCAAGGATTATTTGCTTTATGCCTTGCTCTTCGCAAAAGGAAGTGGCGCGCTCTCGTTCAATACCGGAAAGAAACGGTGACACAAATGTGATGGCCTGGGCCTGATTTCCCAAGACCTCATGGGCAACGTGGAGAAGGAAACTGCTGTCCACTCCACCGGAGAAAGCGACGAGAACCGAGTCGAGGTCACGGAGGATTTTTTTTAA
>JAUVTM010000091.1 GCA_030601545.1 Syntrophobacterales bacterium | reverse complement strand
TACCGATGAAGGAGGGCAAGATTTTCCAAGCGATGACTTATGTTGCCGGCGTTACCGTGAAACCAGAGAAGGGTGGTGTTTACCTCGGGATCAGAGGACGGCACAAACCAACCGTGCAAACGGGTGGTGTCAGCAGCCGGGAAAAATACATTTTCGTAGCTTAACTGATAGTCCTTCGGCGTCCCTTCAAGTGCCGGCATGGGGAAAAAGATGAGACCTTTTTCAGAGAGCATCGGTCATTCCAATCCCAAATCCAGTAGTCAGTAGGTAAGCATAGGGCATAGGGGATAGGGCATAGGGCATAGAGCATAGGGCATAGAGTAAGAAATTTCAAATTCGCCCCAGGCCCTGCTGCTTTGGTAGGGCGGGCCTCTGTGCCCGCCAAAAGTAGTTTCTGTGGGAGCGGCTTTCTAGCCGCGATCTTATACGTCTTACAACAAATGACAGCGCAGCGTAGTGACCTAATGACGCCGAAGGCACATGACGCGAAGCCAAATCCCAAATCCGCAATCCCCAATCTATGACTCTGGGGCTAGCAGCTTCTTGGCGTTTTCGTGCAACTCCCTGAGTGATTCGCCACTCAGCCAATAGGCTCGAGCTGTCTCGTTTGCTTTGGAGAACCGGAGCACTCCGCGTACAGTCTTTTCAGACGGAACTTCTGCCAGGGAAAATGTACCAAGCTTCTCATCATTTTCAGAGTAGAGAACCAGGCCTAGCTCTTTGTTGTCGGCAGAAGATTGCTCCCGGGGGAAGTCACCAGGGAGGTACTCTAGTTCCTGCAGGTTCCAGAGCATGGAGTTGACCCGCCAGTTTTCTGGATCTTTTCGCTGTCCATCGCCAAGCCAATTCCATGTATCCTCATTTCTCTCCAGCCTGTCAGCCTCGTCAGCCAAGACCAGCGTCAGAGCCTGGACCTGACCCAGGTCGAATACCAATAAGGTGCGGTCTTCCAGATCGCTTAGAGTCCGGGGCAGCTCTGCCAATAGTTTCTCGTCCACCATGGCCGCCCCGGGAAATTCCCCGCCTTTGGCGTACGTGCCTTGGTCCTTCCTCATATTCCCGAGCAGCAAGGTCTCGGTTTTTTCTTTGGCAGTGATCTGGATTCGAATCTTGGCAGGGTCCAATCCCAGTCGAGCAAGATTTCCTTCCTCGTTGTCAAGAAATCGTTTGGCGCGCAAGCGGAAAAGCAGACCGAGAAACCGTTCCACTTTGGGAGTCTTGATCTTGACCTCAACCGCTGCAGGCGCCAGCCAACTTTCCCCCCCCACTCGGGTCAGAAGCAGCTTGTTCTTGCCACGCTGAATTTCTATCCTGTCAACCTCATCACTGTTCACAGTGAAAAATTCCTTACTGCGCAAATCAAAGAGACCCCTGTTCAATATTTGCTGCTTCGCCCCGGAGATCAAGACCACACGGTTTTCCTGGTCGCCGCTGGCGTAGTACTGATTTACCACCACTGCTTTGGCCCCAATGCGCAATTGGTGCCGGGAGCCGGCCGCCAGAAAGGAGAGGTGCAGCATTGGTTGGTCGAGACCATACGGCTGAAGATCTTGAGCCGCAGCCTCTACCTCGCGCTCCATCTTAAGGGACTCCAGGGTGGTCAATAGACTTTCCACGGTGAACTCATCGCCCCGGCTACGTATGGGTTCAACAATCTGCCAATGGCCGTTTTTTATCAGGTGGATGGGTTTGCCCTCACCTTTGTCCAGTTGCAGGGCAGTGATTTGGGCTGTGTCTACCTGGAAAAGATGACGGGCTGCCTCTTCCTGCTCGGTACGGGCCCTGCGGCCAACTACCTCGAAGTAGTAAAAATATCCGGCAAGTACCAAGAAAACGGTAAGATAGATGAGAGCGGTTCTTGTTCTCATCGATGTTTTCTCCGCAACTGAAATACTGCCAACCCGGATGCCACTACTAGCGCTGGCATCAACAGCAAACCTACCCAAAAAAGGAGTCGGTTCTGCGACCTGCTGAGGGTCAGTGGTGCGCCCGCTGTCTTGGGACGTTGGATGCTGATGAGGTTTTCCTGTTGACCCAGGAAGTTGATGGAATTCAGGAAAAAGTCAGAGTTGCCCTGCAGGTTGAAGTAGGTGTTGCCGGCGAAATCGCTGTCACCAAACACCAGAAGCTGCGCCTGCCCCCTGCCTGCTGTCCGCTCCTCGCTCTTTGGATCATTTTCCGGGTTTTCGGCTGAAATTGCAGCAATAACAGCAACACTGATCGGTCCCTTTTTGTCTTTGGTTTCATCAAACTTGGGTGTTTCTGGCTGAACGAAACGGTAGTTGGTTTCAGCCCAGGAGTAAGAGGAGGTGAAGGCGAGTTCAAGCAGATCAACGGAGTCAGGAATCCCCTTGGCTGAGTCAATGGATCTTGTTGTGGGAAAGAAGCAGGCAACGTTAAAGCCGTCTGTGATCTTGTGAAAACCATACTCGGTAATAACCGGAATGAGATAGCTGGCTCCAAAGACTCGACTCATGGTGTCCACAATAATGTCAGGTGAGATGGTGATTCCGTATGAGTTAAGGAAGTCAGCCACACCGCCATCTGAGAATGGTTCGAGCAGGAACATGACACTGCCATTTTTGTTGATGTACCGTCGCAAAGCCCCGAGTTCGGTTGTGAGTAAAGGCTTTTTCGGATCAGCGACAACCACGAGGGCAGCGTCATCGGGGATCTTGGGATCCACCAGCAAATTGAGAGTTTTTACCTGGAAGTTTTCCTTTTCAATGGCAGCTTTGGCCGTGGAATAGCCGTCCTTGTCGACATTGCTAATATCTCTCTCCCCATGGCCAGCTAAAAAGTAAACCGTCCTTTGTTGCTCCTGAGTCAGCTTCAGGATGGCATTGGTAATGGTTTCTTCATCGGTGGTGTGTATGGTCTGAGTCTTGCCGAAACCTTCCAGTACCAAAGTCCCATACGTGCGAATCTGATAATGTTTTGCCAGACTGGGATTCCGATCGGGATCGGTGAACTGATAGTTGATCTTCTTTGAGTAGTATCGATAGGCCTCCAGTAAATCGCGGGTTTGATCCCTATTGGGATCGGCTTCCTGATAAAAACCTTTGATATTGATGTCGTCTTGCAGTGACTCGACAATTTTTCGCGACTGATCTGAGATGCTGTAGCGTTTGCTTTCGGTAAGATCCAGACGCAGTGGATGGCGCTGGCCAATAAGGGCCACAAAAACCAAAATGCCTAAGAAGGCAATAAAGCCCAAGGCGGTATTGGACAGAAGAGTATGCTTGCCAGGCTTCTTGATCATTGCCGACTATCCCCTCCAGTGACGAGATTCCAGGATTCGAAGAGTGGTAAACAAAAAAAACAGAGTGAAAAGAAGATAGTAAAACACGTCCCGGGAATCCAAGATTCCCCTGGCAAAGTTGTCAAAATGAGTGAGCAGGGAGAGATATTTAAGGAAACTCCCCAGGGTGGGCCCGACCAGCGTTTCGGCCCAACCGATGATCCACAGCAGCAGCAAGGCTCCAAAAGCTACAGTCGCAGCGATTATCTGATTCTGAGTCAGGGAGGAGGCAAAAAGGCCGAGGCTGACAAAAGCGCTGCAGGTCAGCAAAAGGCCCAGATAGCCACCCATGATGGTGGGCCAAGGGGGATTGGTGAAGGCCTCCAGTAAGAACATGGCAGGCAGGGTGGCCGCCAAAAGAAGAGCCAAAACAGAGACGCAGGCGCCGAACTTTCCCAGCACCGCCCCCCGGTCAGAGATTGGATAGGTAAATAATAATTCTACGGTGCCCGTTTTTTTCTCTTCGGCAAAAAGCCTCATGGTGATGAGTGGTACCATGAGCAGCAGAACAACACTGATGCTCCCAAAGAACGGCTCAAGTACCATGTCCGTAAGGTTGAGCTGTTCAGAGAGGAAGGGATTCCTGCCGGCCTGAAAACTCAAAAGAGAGTAATAGGCAACCGACGAGTAGAAAAAATATCCGACCAGGGTCAGAAAGATGAAGGCAACCACATAAAAGATAGGTGAAGCGAAAAGCCCATACAGCTCTTTGCGGTAGACCACGTAGGTTCCCTTCATTCTTGCTTCTCCCCGGCCCCTTCATCGGTTACCAGCTGCATGAAAATGTCCTCCAGGCTCAAGTCCTGCAGCTTAAGCTCTCTGAGTTGCCAGCCGCTCTCCACCACTGTGCGAGCCAGTACCGGGCGCAAATCCTGGCCACGGCTGGTCTCTATGAGATAGCTGGACTCACCGTTGGTGGGCTTGACCTCCAAAACACCAGTCATCGCCTCAATCTTCCGCATAACCTCAGTCCTGGGCCCTTCGACCTCGAGATACACCTGCAGGTTTCGCTGTAGTTGAACAGTAAGATTTGCCGGGGTGTCAGTCGCAACTATCTGGCCATTATTAATAATGAGGATACGTTGACAGATCTGACTCACCTCGGGAAGGATATGGCTGCTGAGAATGATGGTGCGCTCAGAACCCAACTCTTTAATCAGGGAGCGAATTTCAACTATCTGGGTGGGGTCCAACCCTATAGTGGGCTCGTCCAGAATAAGGATAGCTGGATCATTCAAGAGTGCCTGGGCGATACCGATGCGCTGGCGGTAACCTTTGGACAGATGCCCAATGAGCCGCTCGGCCACAGAGGCAATGGTGCAGACTTCCATTACCCGCTCTATCTCTTGCCCAGTGCGAGAGCGGGAGACCCCCTTGGCGGCTGCAGCAAATGCAAGAAAACGGCGGGTGGTCATGTCCGGGTAGAGGGGTACATTTTCGGGGAGATAGCCAATTTTGCCCCGCACCTCTAAAGAGTGCTGCTGACAGTCCAGTCCAGCCACCCGAGCCGTTCCCGAGGTGGGTGGCATGAAGCAGGTGAGAATCCTCAGAGCAGTGGTCTTCCCTGCTCCATTGGGGCCGAGGAATCCAACGATTTCCCCTTGGTCCACCCGAAAGCTTACCTGGCGCAGGGCGACCACCGAGCCGTAGAGTTTGGTTAGGTTTTCCACCTCTATCATTCTGGTCAGTCTCCTCAGCGAGCTACGAGCTGGAAATCGGGTTGCTGGGTTACCTTTTTGGTTCCCACTGAGCTGCCGCAATATTGACAGAGATACTCGTGGAGTTCGCCGTCAGGGAGAAAAAGGAGAAGTCTTTGCCGAACCGGTGTTGCCTGGCGACATTTGGGGCAGAATAGAGCAGTGGCCTGGAGCTCATCAAACTGTTTATGCTGATTCTGCCCAACGTTCATCGTGAGAGTTCCTTCTTGACATCAGCCGCGGTTCCAAGTTCTCAGGTAGTCGGATCATCAGTGCTTGTGTTTGGACTTGGACCGTTTGTCCTTATCCCCCCAACTCCAGAATTTGAAAAGCTTCTGAGAGGATTTCTTGCCATTTTCGATCTCGGCAAATTCTCGTAGAAGCTCCCCCTGACGTTTGTTGAGGTTCACCGGTGTCTTAACCTGGATGTCTATCAATAGATCCCCACGGCCATATCCTCGCAGATTGGGCACTCCATCTCCCTTCAAGCGGATGATCTCGCCGCTTTGCGTACCTGGTTTGATTTTTACGCCGCGGCTGCCGTCCAGGGTCTGGATTTCGATGGTATCTCCGCTGGCAGCTTGAACCATTGATATCGGGATCTGGCAATAGAGTACGTTGCCATCCCGTTCAAAAAATTCATGTGGGTCCACGTGTAACCGTACGTAGAGGTCTCCTGGGAACCCTCCACGGTAGCCGCTTTCGCCTTGATCTGGGATGCGAAGACGGGTACCGGTATCAACGCCTGCTGGAACCTTGACCAATACTTTCCTGGTTACTTTCTGTTGTCCGGAGCCATTGCAACTGTGGCATGGATTCGAAATAATTCGGCCTTGTCCACCACAGCGATTACAGGTTGTGCTGATTCGAAAGAAACCCTGTGCCTGCAAAATCTGACCCTGGCCTTGGCACATGGGGCAAACTTGCTCATCTGTGCCAGGCTCTCGCCCTGTTGCTCCACAAGATTCACACGTTGCGCTGGTTGGTATCTCTATTTCCCTTTCGGTTCCAAAAACCGCCTCAGCGAAGTCGAGGCGCAAATCGTAAAGGAGGTCAGCTCCCGGGCGGGCAGTAGTCCTCTGGCCCCTCCTGCGAGTACCAAAGCCGAAGAAGTCCTCAAATATGTCTCCGAAAGCATAAAAGATATCGTCGAAGCCACCAAAACCAGTAAATCCCGTGCCCTGCAATCCTTGGTGGCCGAACTGGTCATAGATGTTGCGCTTCTCTGAATCCCGCAGCACTTCGTAGGCCTCAGCTGCCTCTTTGAACTTCTCCTCAGCCTCTTTGTCGCCAGGATTTCGATCCGGGTGGTACTTGAGGGCGAGCTTTCGGTACGTCTTCTTTACTTCTTCTTGAGAGGCCCGACGATCAACGCCAAGAACCTCATAGTAGTCTCGCTTAATCATCAGATTGATTCCCTACATCTATCAAATGATGGTCCGGCTGAAGCAAGGCGGCTATATACGTACACTCCTCCCCCTCGCCTTCCCTGAAACTTCATGGAAAGGTTGTTCGCTTTTGCGATTTTTATAATCATCCAGCCTATATTTGTCAATGTTATAGCCAGCCTAGGAGAGCGTACTGCTGGCTCTAAGAAGAGGAAGGATTTGTTGCTCAGCTCTAGTTCACCTGAAATGTTTGGGCTTTGCACTCAGTGTCCATCCAGAAAATATGGGCGGACACAGTTAGTGGAGTAATTGTTCCTGGTCGGGAGATTGGAGAAGTTTCTCCACTTGGGCCACTTTTTCAGGGTTCTCTGCCTGCTGGTAAGCTGAACGAGCAAAGAGAAGCTTGCCTCGGTGCAAGGCGTTATCCCCCAATTGTATCCACTCTTCGGAGGGCGGAGATTCTTCCAGGATTTTCGCTAAACGCTGGCAAAGAAAATAATCTCCCTTGGCAGCACACTGTTCCTTGAGCTGAAGCAGGCCTTCAAAATGCTCCGCTTTTTCAAAAAAATCAATGGCATCGGAAAGGCGGTCCTCATCCAAAAAGTGTTCACCCAACTTTATGAGTTCAGATTTGTCTGCCTTGTCGGAATTGAGCAGATCGCGCTTTTTCAGGCAACTCAGGAGTTTCTTGCCTGCCAACGCCAAAACCTCCGTTAACTTTCTGTCTCTCAGGCTGTCAACATCGAGCACACGAGCCGATGCTCATTTAGCCTTATCGTCAGGACTATCTTCTTGCTGGTCTCCGCTCGATTCATCTTCCGCCGGGGGTGCGGCTTCCTTTTTAGTTTCCTCGGCAGGGGTGTCGGCTTTAGCAGCCTCAGGAGAGTCCTCCAGAGCTTCGACGACCACCTCATCTTGGTCGATCTTGACTATGTTGTCAAAACTGATCTTTCCAGCAGCGATTTCCCTCAACGCCAGCACAACCTCTTTGTTCTTGGGTGCTTCTACCAAGAGAGGTGCTCCTTTACGAAGCTGCATAACGCGCTTGGCACTAAGATGAACCAGCAAGAAACGATTGTTAACCTTTTCAAGACAATCTTCAATTGTGACTCGAGCCATAGTTAACCTCCTCGAAGAAAGCATTTATAGCCGAGAAGCCTGAAGGAAGCAAGGGAAAAGTGGAGCCAGCAGGCAGCAGGCAGCGGGCAGCCCCGCGACAAACTCGGGACAGGCAGGCAGGAGTATAGAGATCGCAACGGAGAATAACCTGCCAGCTGCCGGCTGTCAGCTGCTGGCTTAAACAGAAAAGGGCCCAGGCAATCCGGAATCTAAAGCCCGGGCGCCTGAGCCCGTTTCTCACCTGCTGAAATGATCTAATACATACCTTCCATCCCGCCGCCTGCCGGCA
>JAUVTM010000115.1 GCA_030601545.1 Syntrophobacterales bacterium | reverse complement strand
CTTGATGACAATGGTTCTCTGGTAAAACTGGCGCATCCAAGGCAGCGCTTCTATGAGTACGTTAGCTTTTTCGATCAGTTTTTTCATGTTGGAGCCGTTCAAATCGTAGAAGCCGTAGAAGCCGTAGAAGTCGTTAATTAGTTGATTAGGTAATTAGGTAATTAGTGAACAGTAAAGGGTAATCTGTGAATAACTGACCTCTTTGACTAATTCTCTAATTCTCTAATTTTCTAATTAACCAACCTGCGTACTGCCCGCTGCCCACTGCATTTCCCTATGCTCTATGCCCTATGCCCTTTTACAAAATATACCTACTGAGGTCTTCGTCCTTGACTATGTCATGAAGTTTGTCCTGGACGTACTTCCGGGTAATGGCGATTTTCTGTCCCTTCAATTGGTGCGCATTGAAGGAAACTTCATCCAGGAGCCTCTCCATCACAGTGTGCAGCCGTCTGGCGCCAATGTTCTCTGTGCGAGAGTTGACGTCGTGGGCTATCTGGGCCACTTCCTCTATGGCGCCCTGTTCGTAGACAAGTTCAATCCCCTCGGTGGCCATCAACGCTTCATACTGAATGGTTAATGCATTTTCGGGTTCCCTGAGAATACGGACAAACTCCTCTTTGCCAAGAGGATGCAGCTCCACGCGAATCGGAAACCGTCCCTGGAGTTCAGGGATCAGATCAGAAGGTTTAGAGGCGTGAAAAGCCCCGGAAGCAATGAATAGAATGTGATCGGTGCGGACCATCCCGTACTTGGTATTAACGGTGGAACCCTCGACAATGGGCAACAAATCCCGCTGTACTCCCTCTCGCGACACATCGGGTCCCCTGGTACCCTCCCGAGAAGCTATTTTGTCAATTTCATCCAGGAAGATAATGCCAGAATGTTCCACCCTTTCGATGGCCAACTTGACTACCTTGTCCATATCGATCAACCGCTGCGCTTCCTCTTGGGTAAGGATTTCCAGCGCTTCCGGGAGTTTGACCTTGCGCCGTTTGGTGCGGCGAGGCATCATGTTGCTCAGCATCTCCCGAAAGTTGATGTCCATCTCTTCCAACCCGGCACTGCTGAAAATCTCGACCATGGGGTAATTGCGATCACTGACCTCCAGATCCACGTAGCGCTCGTCAAGCTTTCCTTCTCGTAACAGCCGGCGGAGTTTCTCACGCGTTCCAGAACGATCCCCCGCCTCCCGCCGTTCGAGTTCAGTGGTGGTTTCAGAGCCGGTTTCTGCCGGGTATTCCTGACCTCTTTCGCTGGGCAGCAAAATGTCCAGGGTCTTCTCCTCAGCGATTTCGCCGGCCCGCACCATTACCTTTTCTTGTTCTTCCCCTCTGACCATGTTCACTGCCAGCTCGCAGAGATCACGAATCATAGATTCCACGTCACGTCCCACATACCCCACCTCCGTAAATTTGGAGGCCTCAAGCTTCAAAAACGGTGAATGGGCCAAAGAAGCCAGACGGCGGGCTATTTCGGTCTTGCCTACGCCGGTGGGGCCAATCATGATTATGTTTTTCGGAGCGATCTCGTCTCTGAGATGCACAGGCACCTGCCGACGACGCCAACGATTTCTGAGGGCGATGGCCACCGATCGTTTGGCGTCTTCCTGGCCAACGATATATTTGTCCAGCTCCTCAACTATTTCAGGTGGAGTCAATGCCTTCATTGTCTTCTCTCAGTTCTTCAAAAACAAACTCGTCATTGGTGTATACACACAGCCCGGCTGTGATCTCCATAGCCGCCTCGGCAATCTGGCGGGCACTGAGGTCAGTATACTTAGCCAGAGCACGCGCCGCAGCCAGCGCCTGGGGGCCACCTGAACCAATTGCCAGCAGGCCGTCATCCGGTTCGATCACATCACCTGTCCCGGAAATAACCAGAGAACCTTCACTGTCCACTGCTGCAAGCAAGGCTTCCAAACGGCGGAGCATCCTGTCGGTACGCCAATCTTTTGCAAGTTCAACAGCCGCTCGGCGCAGATTACCACTGTACTGCTCCAGTTTGGCTTCGAAACGCTCGAACAGGGTGAAAGCATCTGCAGTGGTGCCGGCAAAACCAACGATCACCTTGTCATGGTAAAGACGACGAACCTTGCGCGCCTTGTGTTTCAGGACGATATCACCCATGGTCACCTGGCCATCGCCAGCAACCACAACCTGGTTCCCTCGACGCACTACGAGTATGGTTGTACCCTTCATAATCAGTCACACCATCCAATTATTTGTTGTATCCAAGTAGCTGATTAAATCCGAATCTCGGATTTCAGACCTCTTCTTCGTCTGCCTTCTCCTGTCGTCGTAACCGGCTTCTAGGGTGGGCCTTATCATACTCGGCCATGAGCTTGTCTACACTGAGATGCGTGTATCGCTGAGTGGTAGACAAGCTGACGTGGCCCAACATCTCCTGAACAGCCCGAAGGTCAGCTCCGGCGTCCAGCAAATGAGTGGCAAAGCTGTGCCGGAGACCGTGAGGGCTTAGTGGCCTACCCAGGTTGCATCTCTGCATATGCTTCTTCACTAGTCGCGCAACACTTCTGGAGCTGAGCCGGCCACCGCGGTTATTGAGAAAGAGTGCTCCGCGTTCTGTCCGCCCGGTCAACAACTCCCCCCTCTTTTCTAAATAGTTGGAGATGGCTTTTTTCGCTTTACCCCCTATAGGTACGATCCTTTCCTTGTTCCCTTTACCGATCACTCGAGCGATACCGAGCTCTAAGTCCAAGCTATCAAGATTCAAAGCTGTGAGTTCGCTTACCCTCAGGCCACACGAGTAAAGAACTTCCAGAATGGCCCGGTCACGACTCCCAAGCACGCTATCGGTATCTGGACCGTGCATGAGCTGGAAGGCTTCGTCCACCTGCAGAAAATCCGGTATTGGCTTCCCCATCTTGGGTGCGGAAACCATGTCTGCGGGATTCTGTTTGATTTCTGCCTGCCTGACCAGGTAGCCGAAAAAAGAACGAAGTGCTGACAACTTTCGCCCCACTGAACTCTTGGCATTTCGACGATAAAGTGAGGCGAGATAGGCGCGAATATCCAGATGGTCTATCTGTCCCGGAACCAAGGGTGTCTTATCCTCTCCCCCTATTTCCTTACCCCTCTGTCGCATGAACCCAGCAAATTGCCGAAGATCGCTCTCGTAGTTTCTCACTGTGTGGTCAGAATAATTTCTCTCCACCCTGAGGTAACGGAGGAAGTCCTGAAATGCTTTTTCCACCGCAGCTTTCTCCACGTAATCAACGGAAAACATTATATTTAGCACAGTGCCAGAAAAAGAATCAACGAAAAAGTGGCCCAGGCCTCCCACCAGTCACTCAGAAGAAACACCAGGAAGGCCAAAGGGGGGGGCTGCGAAACAACGAGCACCTGAGCCTCCTAGTCTTTACGCATCTCAGCTTGGCTAGAGCCAGCATGAAGATTTGGTGCATTTTCAAAAGCGACACTGCCATAAAATGGCGCGAATTGCTCGTTGTGGAGCAGCCTTCCCCTTTAGCCTGTGTCGCTTATAACATTTCTGGGGAAACTCCTGCTAAACTTTCCCTTGACTTTGTTTTCTGCGCTGAGGTAATTTCACATGTTACATTTTTTCCAGGGTTTCCCCAGCAGAACTTGATTCTAGATGCTTGATACTGGATGCTGGATTGAGGGATTTAGGAATCCTGCAATTCGCAATCCCACATCTGCACATCCAAAATCGTATTCCCTACCCTGTCAGGCGCTCGCGCCGTGGAATTCCGTTATGCGGCCCCTCCGTAAGCGGGATTTCACAGGGCAAGCCTGCTTTAAAGGGGCGAATTCCGAATTCAATAATGTAGCAATACAATAGTATCAGAGAGGAGTGTTCATGAGTACAGTTATTGCCAATCTAAGAACAGTGGGAATCATCTCCCATGGAGGCGCAGGAAAAACCAGCCTGGCAGAAGCAATGCTCTTCACCACAGGTAATTCCAAAAGGCTGGGTAAAGTGGATAACGGCACTTCTGTTATGGACTATGACCCCGAAGAGATTTCCAGACAAATAACCTTAAGTTCGTCTTTCTGCAGCTTCGACTGGCAGAATTCATCAATCACCATCATTGACACCCCGGGTGATTTTAACTTCCTGGTCGACACCCAGACCTGTCTCCACGGAGCGGACGGAGCAGTGGTGGTGATTGACGCCATCGACGGCGTAAAGGTGCAGACAGAGAAGGTCTGGGAATTTGCCGACGAGCTCAATCTTCCACGACTCATTGCCATCAACAAAATGGACCGCGAACGTGCCGATTTCTTCAAGGTTGTCAAGGAGATCAAAGAGATATTCGGCGACAAAGCCACCCCGGTACACCTTCCCATAGGAGCTGCCGAGACCTTCAGCGGGCTGGTTGATCTGCTCGGCGGCAAAGCATACCAGTTTCAAGATGACGGTAGCGGCAAAATGAAGGAGATTGATGTTCCTTCTGACCTGGAAGACCTGGTGGCAAATCAGCAGGAACAGATTATTGAGCGCATTGCCGAATCAGACGACATTTTGTTGGAGAAATATCTTGAAGGCGAGGAACTCACCGACGAAGAACTCTTGGAAGGACTCCGCAACGGCTGTGTGGCCGGTGATATCATTCCTATCACTTGTGGTTCCGCCACCAAGAATATGGGGACACAGATGTTGCTAGACCTCATTGCCCAGTGTCTGCCGAGTCCTCTGGACCGTAGCGACAAAATGGGCGTTAACCCCAAAAATGGTGAGGAAACGGTGCGCAAGCCCGAAGAGGGCGAACCGTTAAGTGCTCAGGTAATCAAGACTGTCAGCGATCCTTACGCCGGCCGACTTACCATCATGAGAATTTTCTCCGGAACCCTTACAGCCGACAGCAATTTATACAACGCCAGCAAGGAGGCAAAAGAGCGTTTCGGCTCCCTCATGCTCATGCAGGGAAAGAACCAGCAAACTATTAAAAGTGCCAGCCCTGGCCAGATTGTTGCGGTGGCCAAGTTGAAAGAGACGCTCACCGGCGATACCCTCTGCGCTCCGAACAATCCCATTGTTTACCCTGTTCCCGAAACCATGAATCCCATTGTTTCAATGGCGGTGCAACCCAAGAGTAAAGGAGATGAGGACAAGATTTTCTCTTCTCTGGCTCGACTTATGGAAGAAGACCCTACCTTACAAGTACACCGCGAAGAACAGACGAGACAAACAATCCTATCGGGAATGGGCGAAATCCACATCGAAGCTTCCATGGGCAAACTAAAAAGGAAGTTCGGCGTGGAAGTCAATCTATCACCGCCGAAGGTCCCATACCGAGAGACTATCAAGAAGGCTGTGACAGGTGTTATTTATCGGCACAAGAAACAGACTGGCGGTCGCGGCCAGTTTGCCGAGGTACATTTTGATCTCACTCCGCTGGAACGTGACGCGGGTTTTGAATTCGAAGAGGCTCTGGCGGGAATGAATGTTCCCCGCAGCTTTGTTCCGGCTGTGGAAAAGGGGCTTAATGAGGCCAAGGAGATGGGTGTACGAGCAGGCTACCCGGTGGTGGATTTCAAAGTCCGTTTTTACGATGGGAAATCACATGACGTGGACTCCTCGGAAATGGCCTTCAAGATAGCCGCATCCATGTGCTTCAAGAAGGGGGTTGCCGAGGCACAGCCCACCTTGCTGGAGCCGATCATGGAAGTGGAGGTGACCGTTCCAGATGAGTACATGGGAGATGTGATTGGTGATCTCAACTCCAGGCGAGGCAGAGTGTTGGGAATGGACTCAAAGGGGAGAAATCAAATAGTGAGAGCGCATGTGCCAATGTCTGAAGTACTCAAGTATGCTCCCGATCTCCGTTCCAAAACCGGCGGCCGCGGCATGTTCACTATGAAACATTCGCACTATGACGAGGTACCGTCTCACCTTCAGGAAAAACTGGTAGCAGAAGCCCAGAAAGAGAAAGAAGACTGACCCTAATGTTGCATACCTACACCGGTAAAACCCGCCGCGCGTTTTTCCTCGACATTGGTATGCAACATCAGGGTTAACTTAGAGCCCCACAAGAGAGGGCGAATACATGAGTGAGACTGACAAGATAAAAAAAATTGAACCCAGCCGGATCTTAAATCTGCCGGTCTCCAAGAAAATTGAACTGGCCCACATGGCCGAGCGCAAGCTGCGCGCCGTTCTCATCACAGATACAAACAAGCAGGTTCGGGAGGCGGTGCTTACCAGTCCACGAATCACTGAAGTGGAGATCGTGGCCATTGCCAAATCACGGAAGCTTGACGATGATTTACTGCGCAGAATTGCTGCCAACGTGCAATGGTTAAAGAACTACCAAGTCCGTCGAGCTCTGGTGAACAACCCCAGAACACCTCTTCCCATAGCCCTTAAACTAATTCCCACCCTTTTGGATGCCGACCTCAAGCAACTGACCAAAAACGCGGAGGTGAGTGAAGACTTAATCGTAGCGGCTGAGCGCACTGCAGCCGAGCGAGGAACCGACCGACGTGCCCCCGTAAAACCGAAAGCACAGAAAGAAGAGCAAAAAGCCAAGAGCCGCTTCCAGGAGATCCAGGATATGGTGGTTCCTGATAAAGTCAAATTAGCCATGACCGGAGACAAAGAGGCGCGTTCCATTCTCCTCAAGGACAGCAACAAGCAGGTTCAGGAGGCGGTGCTTGATAGCCCACGGATCTCTGAAATGGAGATTGCTGCTATTGCCAACTCGCGCCATGTGCCCGATGAGATCCTTCGCAAGATTGCCGTCAACAGGCAATGGATGAAAAACTACCAGGTTCGTCTGGGTCTGGTGAACAATCCCAAAACCCCTCTACCAATTGGTCTTAAGATCATCGGAAATCTGATGGTCGCCGATCTCAAACGATTGTCCAAGAACAAGGGCGTGTCGACCGTTCTGAGCTCGGCTGCCCAGCGTTTTGTAA
>JAUVTM010000092.1 GCA_030601545.1 Syntrophobacterales bacterium | reverse complement strand
TGAGCCTACCAGCGGTGGGCACAGAAACTGCGTCCCCGGAGTGCCGCGCCACTTTATGAAAAGACGGCTAGGCACGCTAAGACGTGCCACAGGAGGCGTTGCCGCTTCCGGATCCTGTCCGGAAGAAGAGCAACCCCGGTCGCCACGAGAGCCCCGGCCCTCTTGGGTGACCGTAAAGCGGCTGGGTAGCGTTCAGGGTCCACCCGCAGACCTGGGCGCGAGAGTCTTGCGGGTTAGGCCCGACCAGAATATAACAACCAGACTACCTGGCGGGCGACAGCAAGTCTGGTAAGTTGGACGGCTATCAGTTTCTGTGCCTGCCCCTGGCAGGCTCCGGAAAAAAAAGAACCACCCGATTACGGGTGGTGATCATACTCATCCTTTAGCTATCCAAGGATATAGCCAAACCTTTCGCTGTGTCGAACCGGCTCGCATCTCGCGAACAAGGGTCAGGACTACTCTTCCTCTTTGAGTTTATCCAGTTCCGATTGCAGTTGTTCAACTTCAGCCTTGTATTTTTCTGCCTCTTCCCTGTACTGGGGGGCTTCATCGGTCTCCACAGTTGACGGAAACCCTTCCTCCTTCTTGCTGAAATAGGGAAGTTTCTCTTTCACCTCGTCAAAGCCAAGGTAAGCGGCAATGACACCACCAAACAAAAGCATCACAGGCAGAGCTCCTGCCACCAACTGCAGGAATGGCACCCACCAGATGAGCAAGAGTATGCCCCCCAATACCGCTGCAACAATGCCACCGACAAAAACCGCCATGCCATTTCCTCCTTCTTATAGATAGAACGTATTTACCCGCCCACAGAAAAGGGATAATCAAGATCCGCTTTTTCTGTACGAAAGGCATAAAAATCGCTATTCGTATACCATGAGGTCCAGGGGATTGCAAGACAATTTTGCACTCTGCTTGAGGACATCGGTACTATGGACCAGTAAGCTTTGTCCAATAATGGGAGAGATCAGCAGGCAAAGCGATTTGCCATGATTCAAGAGTCCACTTTTTTCAGAAAAACTTCTTTACAAGTACAACTTTTATCTATACAATTCAGTCCATCTCTGGGCCTGATTTTATCCATGTTTGGCTCAGATACAAATGTAGGTAGGTGGTTGTCTAAAATAAATGTTTGAACCCATAAAGTAAGGGCGGTGTTTATGGCTAGACCATCGAAAAAAGGTGCTAAAACTGAGGTAGCAGTTGTGGCAGAGGCCAGAAGGAAGAAGGAGATCCTCGATAAAGTGGCTCAGTCCAACATACCTACAAAGACAATCCTGAAAGAGTTGGGCATTTCTAGATCAACTTACTACAGTTGGCTGAAACGCTACGAAGAGGAAGGCGATGAGGGGCTGTTGGACAGTCGTTCATTGGCGAAAGCCATAGAGGAAGCGGAAGAAGCTGCCCGTGAAGTTGAGGAGGTCCAGCCACAGCCCCCTGTAACAGTGGCTGCGGAGGAGGCTGTGGAAGAGAAGCCCCCGGAACCAGTTGCCGAAGAAGTTATGGAGGAAGAACCCGTACCTCCGCCTCCCGAGGAAACCGTGGTGCAACCCGAGGAACCGGTTGCTGCCCCAGCACCGGTTGAACCGGAGAAAACTGAAGAAGTGACCATACCAGAGCCAATGGTGCCGCATGGAGGAGACCAAAAAAGGAAGGGTCTGGGTGGCTACGGTTTCATCGCGGCAATGCTGCTGATAGTCGGGCTGCTGCTGAGTATAAGTATCAGTAACTACAGCACCTATCAATTAAGGAAAAGTACCAATTCCCTCACGCTCTGGAAAGGGAAATTCGCCCCCCGAGGTTATCAAATGGTGGAAGCGTTCGGGCCTGTAGTGGTGGACGATGCTGATGTGAGTGGACTGACTGGCAGGACCTTCACTGGTATGGACGCTGTTCACAGGGCTATCTTCGCTTTCTTTATGGACCAGGTAAATGTGGAGACGGCTCGAGGTGATGAGGTGGATGCCGGTAAGATGGATCTTTTGTTGGCTAGGGCGGAAGCCTTTGCAGAAAGCAATGGGGCCGGAGACGCCAGTCTGGCAAGTATGCGTTTTCAGCTGGCCCAACAACGGGTTGGCATGGCTGAACTGGGATTGCACAAGGCGTATCAAAAGGCACTGCCTATTTTTCAAGAGGCGCTGAAAGCTGGGGTGGCAGATAGAGCCATGCTGGAGGCCAAAGTAGAAACCATGCAGAAGGCATTGGGGCTTGTTCCAGTGGTGGCACCCGAAGCACCAGCGCCACAAGCTGAAGTCTCTCCAACAGAGGAAGAAGCAGGCAAAGAAGCTGCAATCACTACCCCACCAGAAACGGTAGCCAAGGAAGTCGAGGCCCCTGCTGTAGCAGAGGAACCAGCCAAGGAA
This sequence comes from Syntrophobacterales bacterium, assembly GCA_030601545.1. Lineage (GTDB taxonomy): Bacteria > Desulfobacterota > Syntrophobacteria > BM002 > BM002 > BM002. Next base: position 5,370 of record JAUVTM010000092.1, on the reverse strand, counting down.
GAGGGGGCCGCCGTAGCTATTGGAGTTGGAGCCGAAGAAACTCAGATTCCCGCTAAGGTTGAATCGTCCATTGAAGAAGGTGAAACCGTTCCAGCAGAGACGGAAACAGATTTAAGCGTCCAGCAAACCAACCCGGAGGAGGAAACCGATCAACCTACGAGTTTTATGCAGTGGTTGAAATCAAAACAGCAGTAGCAGGCAAGTACTGATCTGTTTTGTCTCATTTTTGGATCATTGAGGAGCTAATTCGGACACCAATTTGCCCTAGCTAGTTCTTGTCCAATATATTGATAGCAGTTTACAATCCAGTTGTAAGCATTGCCTTGGACTGAAGGGCGCTCACCGGAGGCACAACACCGGGAGGCGCCCTTTCTCATTTGGGATTTCGGATTTGAGAGTTTTTGGTGGATTCGGCCGAAGGCCTTAATCCACCCTACATTTTGGGCGGTCCATGCTTCAAATCTACAATCTGCAATCTGCAATCTGAAATGCCGAACGCTCCGAAGGAGCGGAGGATTGAAACGGTTTTCTTTTTGGGATATTTTGAAAAGAAATCTTTGGGGAGAAGATTGGTAGAAAGCAAAACCTCATGATTGAGAATCTCATTTCCACTGTTCAAAGACCTGGCCGCTATCTGGGCAATGAGATCAATGTGCCCCAGAAGGATTGGGCCGGCGCCAGAGTCCGGATGGTGCTCGCATTCCCAGACGTCTATGAAGTTGGCATGTCTCACCTGGGACTTCCGCTGCTCTACGGCATTCTCAATCAGCACGAGTGGATAGGGGCTGAGCGAGTTTTTGCCCTTTGGCCTGACATGGAAACAGCTCTGCGCACGGCAGGCAGACCTCTGGTGAGCCTGGAATCGGGCACACCTCTGGCCATGTTTGACGTGGTGGGTTTCAGCCTTCAATATGAATTGAGCTATAGCAACGTATTAACCATGTTGGAATTGGGTGGAATTGCACCCCTGGCGGCGGCCCGAAAACGTGAGCACCCGCTGGTTATTGGTGGCGGACCAAATGCATTCAACCCTGAGCCAGTGGCGGTTTTTTTCGATGCCTTCGTTTTGGGTGACGGGGAGGAAGTAGTCCTCGAGATTGCTGAGGTTATTGACCAGTGGAAAACCCAGGGAGGTGCCCGACTGGACCTCCTCAAAGCCCTCTCTGAACTGGAGGGTGTGTATGTGCCCTCATTCTTCCAACCGCGCTACGACAACCAGGGTCGCATAGTTGAAATCAGGCCTCGTTTTCCTGAGAAACCCAGGGCGAGAAAACGCATCCTCCCAACTCTGGATTCGAACCGGTCGCCGAGCCCGCCGTTGGTTCCCTGCACTCGCATCATTCACGACAGGCTGAGCCTGGAAGCAGCGCGTGGGTGTACGCGTGGCTGTCGTTTCTGTCAGGCCGGCTTTATTTATCGGCCGGTTAGAGAACGATCGCCGAGGGAAATTCTGAAGCTGGCCGAGGAGGGGTTGGCCAGCACCGGCTATGACGAATTGTCTCTACTGGCTCTCAGTGTCGGCGATTACGGCAATATTCAGAGGTTGCTTCAGACCTTGATGCGGGACCACCGCAACGGGCAGGTAGCCATCTCTCTGCCGAGTCTTCGTGTGGGAACTCTGGATGCGGAGATGATCGAAGCGATCGCCCAGGTGCGCAAAACCGGATTTACCCTGGCCCCAGAGGCGGGAAGCGAGAGACTGCGGTGCGTGATCAACAAAGGAATCAGCGAAAGCGACCTGTTGGATACGGTGAGAGAGGTCTATTCTGCAGGCTGGCGCCTCATCAAGCTCTACTTTATGACGGGTTTGCCCACCGAGAGGGCTGAAGACCTTGAGGCTCTGGTAGAACTTACCATGAAGGTCTGGCGGGAGGCGGCCATACACAAACCACGTCGTCGGCTGCATATTAGTGTCTCCACCTTTGTCCCGAAACCTCATACCCCGTTTCAATGGGAGGCCCAGCTTTCCTTGGCCGAGATAGAAAAAAATCTTGCCTTTTTCAAACGGAGTTTGCGAAAGAAAGGACTGCACTTCAAATGGCACAAACCCTGGCAGAGTGTTCTGGAGGGGGTGTTCTCAAGGGGAGACAGACGTTTGGGAGAGGTGCTGCTGAGGGCCCAACAGCTGGGTTGTCGCTTTGACGGCTGGAGTGACCAACTACGGGTTGACCTCTGGCAGCAGGCCTTTGCAGAAGTAGGAATTGACCCCCTTATATACGGCCAGCGATCCCGGGATTTCGGTGAGATTCTCCCATGGTCTCACTTGGATTGCGGTGTAAGCGAAGACTACCTCTGGAAGGAATATGAGCGAGCCATGGCTGAGGTTGTCACCTCTGATTGCAGGACAGAGGGCTGCAACAAATGTGGCGTGTGTGACCACAAAACGATAAGACTGCAACTTCACCAGGAAATGACCACAGAAACAGGTGAAATGAGGGGATCGGAAGAAGGCACGGATGGACTCTATCGCTATCATCTGGTGTTTGCTAAAATTGACAGCGGTCGTTTTCTGAGCCACTTGGAAATGGCCACCGTTTTCCAGCGTGCCATGCGGCGGGCTGGACTGCCACTGGCGTACAGCCAAGGATATCACCCCACCCCTCGTATTTCGTTTGGAGATGCGCTACCCCTCGGCCTTGAAAGCAGGGTTGAGGAGATGGGGGTGGTACTACGCCAGCCTTTAACTACCACAGAGATATGCAGTCGATTGAATGCTGAACTCCCACCTGGCTTGGAGGTGCTGGCGGCAGAGGAGAAACACAAGAGTACTCGACAAAAAATCTCAACAGTGCTTACATACGAGGCCATCTTGCCAGGAGAGAGTTGGCCAGCGGAAGGGTTTCGTCGCTTCCAAGGTCAGTCACTGGCTCCACTGAGGCAGAGGTCCAAACGGGGTGAATCGATTATCTCGCTGGAAGACCGGCTGCTTAGCCTCGAATCTTTAGATCCCCGCAGGATTCGGCTCACTCTTACTCAGGATGCAAATGGAAACATCCGGATTCGAGATCTCTTGACCCACATATTCGACTTATCCGAACAGAAAGTTTTGGACGCTCGTATTATCAAAGTATCTTCAGAACTCACGGAAGGATGACATCGTGTCCACTGACCTGATCATCAATGTTACCCATTATGAAACACGAGTGGCACTCATAGAAAATGGAACAGTGTCCGAGCTTTTCATTGAACGCTCCGGCGAACGAAGTATTGCCGGAAACATCTGCAAAGGGAGAGTAGTACGAGTGCTTCCTGGCATGCAAGCGGCTTTCGTTGATATCGGTTTGCAGAAGGCGGCATTTTTGTACGTAAGCGATGTATACGACAATCTGGAGGAAATAGAAAAAATGATGGCCGGCAGGGAGGAGATTGACGAGGACGACGAACTGCACCAGGAGCAGGTTGAGGCAACGTGGCCAGGGGAGGTCCACATAGAGGATCGGTTGCAGGAGGGGCAGGAGGTCCTGGTTCAGGTGGCCAAAGAACCATTGGGCAGCAAAGGAGCGCGTATTACCTCGCACATCTCTATCCCGGGGCGTCACCTTGTGCTCATGCCAACAATGGACCATGTTGGGATTTCACGGCGAATTGAGGATGAAACTGAGCGGACTCGATTGCGTGAGTTAGTGCTGCAGATAAAACCCGGCAATTACGGCTTTATCGTCCGCACAGCTGCAGAGGGGGTGGACAGTGATAAGATCAAGGCAGAAATGGATTTCATGTGTAAACTATGGCAGAACGTCCAGAAAAACAGCGAAAACTGTCAAGTGCCTGGTCTTCTTTATCAAGAGCCGGGTATCATTTTACGGGCGGTGCGAGATCTCTTTACCCAAGAGGTGGACAACCTCATTGTAGATTCCCAGGCAGAGTATGAGAAGATTCTCAAGTTCGTTGAGACCTTTATGCCTGCCTTGAAAGCGGATGTAAAGTTGTACGAGGAATCCGAGCCAATTTGTGATGCTTACGGAATCGAGATGGAGGTTCAGCGGGCTCTGGGCAAAAAAGTATGGTTAAAGTCCGGCGGTTACATTGTTATCGAGATGACCGAAGCACTCACTGCCATCGACGTTAACACTGGACGTTATGTGGGCAAGAGAAATCTGGAAGAGACCATTCTCAAGACCAACCTCGAGGCCGTCAAAGAAATCGCCTATCAGTTGCGCTTGCGCAATATAGGTGGAATCATCGTTATCGATTTCATCGATATGGAAAAGGAGGCCAATCGGGAGAAAGTATACAATAGACTTAAGGATGGACTGAAAAAGGACAAAAGCAGAACCAACATTTTGAAGATGTCAGAGCTTGGCCTTATTGAAATGACCCGGAAACGCACGAAAGAGAATATAAACCGGGTACTGCGAGAACCATGTTTTTACTGTGATGGGGAAGGATATCTCAAGTCCACGGGTACCATGTGTTACGAGATTTTTCGGGAGATTGAACGAGATCATGAGGCCCTGTTCGGGCGGAGTATAATGGTAACGGCGCACCCGGAGGTGGTTCATCTTCTCTACGATGAAGAGCGCCATCGACTGGAGGAGTTGGAAACGAATCTGCAGGCGCGGATCTCTGTGAAGGCAGACCAAAGCCTCCACCTGGAGCAGTATGATATCTATGCCTTGCCGTAGATTTAAGATTGTAGATTGAAACTACAGATTTTGTTTCTTAAATCCGCAATCCGCAATCCGCAATCTCCATGTGAGTATTACTTGACAAAAAGCATTGACTCATTTAAATTTATAATTTGTCTTTCTGGAGGATTAGTCGATGTACGCGGTGGTTCGATCTGGAGGAAAGCAGTACAAGGTGAGTGCGGGTGACGTGCTGCGCGTAGAGAAGCTGGACGCCGAAGTGGGCGATACAATAACCCTCGATGATGTTTTACTGGTTAGCGATGATGAAAACATCCAAGTTGAAGCATCCAAGTTGGCCGAAGCCAAAGTAACGGCTCGAGTCACAGGACACGGGCGAGGGCGGAAAATTGTTATCTTTAAATATAAGCGCCGCAAACGCTATCGTCGTAAGCAAGGTCATCGGCAGTGGTTTACGGAACTTGCCATAGAGAACATCCAAGCATAGCATTGCTTTGCTTTCAGTGATGAGGTAACTGTCCATGGCACACAAAAAAGCTGGAGGAAGCTCGCGAAACGGCCGTGACAGCGCGTCCCAACGACGTGGAGTCAAACGATTTGGGGGGCAGTTTGTCCGGGCCGGAAATATTCTGGTGCGACAGGTGGGCACAAAGTTTCATCCTGGTCGAAACGTGGGTATGGGTAGAGATTACACCCTGTTTGCGAAGATTGACGGAGTTGTCCAATTCGAACGAAAGGGCAAGAGCCGACGTAAGATAAGCGTTTATGCCCCCAGCTAGTT
>JAUVTM010000174.1 GCA_030601545.1 Syntrophobacterales bacterium | reverse complement strand
ATCCGCGGTCGCAGCAAGTGATTCATGAAATATCCGGGCTAGAGGGAGGGCACGTTGACGAAGATCTGTGTGTCCGTGATGGTTGAACGGCCTGATCAAGTGCTCGAGACCATGACGAGGGCCAGGGATATGGGAGCCAACCTGCTGGAGTGGCGACTAGATGTCACTCGGGAGCCAGAGGTGGAAAGTGTTTTGCGTCAGGCTCCTTTGCCGGTAATCGCCACAGTGCGCTCCTTAGACCATGGCGGTCATTTCGATGGTAGCAAAGAGGAGCAACTTGGACTTCTCCTCCGGGCAGCGGCAGGAGGAAGTTCATATGTGGACTGGGAGTTCCGGAGGGAAGAGGATTTGCCGGATGAATTGGCCAGCATGAGAGAGCGGGTGATTTTGAGTTACCATAATTTTCAGGAAACACCTCCGGACAACATACTGGAATCCTTGTTCAACGACATGGCTGCCATCAGGGCTGGGGTGGTGAAGGTGGTTACCCTGGCCCAGAAGATGGAAGATAACATCTCCTTGCTCAACCTCATTGGCCAGGGCAGGAAGAAGGGGCTAGAGGTCGTGGCTTTCTGTCTCGGCTCTCTGGGCCGAATCAGCAGGGTAGCCTGTTTGCTGGTAGGCGGTGCCTTTACCTATGCGGCTTTGGAACGTGGCGCTGAGGCTGCCCCTGGACAGTTCACCCTGCCGGAGATGCACCGGCTTCTGGAAATGTTACAATGATCAACGCTCAGACCGCATATGTTGCAATTTTCGGGAATCCAATAGCGCATAGCCTCAGTCCTCAGATGCACAACGCCGCTTTCAACCACCTTGGCTTGAACATAGCTTTTCTGGCCTTTAAAGCGGACAAGGCGGCGGAAGCGGCGGCGGCCATCAGGACACTGGGTCTCCTTGGGGCCAGCATCACCATACCCCATAAAGAGGCAATTATGGGACATCTGGACGAGGTGGATGATGTGGGTCGGGCTATTGGAGCCGTGAATACAGTGGTTGCTCAAGAGGGCAGGTTGCTGGGATCAAATACGGACTGGCTGGGGGTGGTCAGGGCTCTTGAGCAGGTAACTGAGCTCGGGGGGAAACGTTGTCTGGTCCTGGGGGCCGGCGGTGCAGCCCGGGCTGCCATATTTGGATTGCAGAACAGAGGTGCAGAGGTTTGCCTCATGAATCGAAACCAAGAACGGGGCCACAGCCTTGCGGCAGAGATGAACTGCACCTTGGTGGAGTGGCAATCGTGGGATCTTCTGGAGGAGATGGAGCTTTTAGTAAATGCCACCCCGGTGGGCATGTCCGCAACTCGGGACCAGAGTCTGATTTCTGCCCAGCAGCTGAGGGGAGGCATGGTGGTTTTGGACATGGTATACAGACCCTTGGAAACAAGACTGCTCAAAGACGCAGCCACAGCTGGCAGTATCTGCGTTTCCGGGCTGGAAATGCTTCTCCACCAAGGTGTGGCCCAGTTTGAAATATGGACTGGCAGAGAAGCGCCGGTTGAGGTCATGCGCCAGGCCTTAGTTGAGTCCCTTGCAAATGAAACAGATTAGAACCATTGAGAATCTAGATACAACTGTTCGTATTCCCGGCTCCAAGAGCATCACCCACCGGTACCTCATCATGGCCTCACTTGCCGAGGGGAGGAGTCAGCTGCGTAACACTCTCTGGTGTGACGACACCCGTTACACAGCAACGGCTCTTGAGAGCTTGGGGGCACAGATCATACATTCTCCCGAGGCAGCAGAAGTGACTGGTACCGGTGGCAAACTTGACCACCCTTCGAAACCTATTTTTCTGGACAATGCGGGCACTTCTATGAGGTTACTGACTGCAGTGGCCTGTTTGGCTCGCGGCGATTGTGTTCTGACCGGGAGTGACCGCATGCACAGGCGACCCATTGCTGAACTTTTGGCTGGCCTACGACCACTGGGTGGGGTGGTTGAGAGCTTGGAAAAAAATGGCTGTCCTCCAGTACGCATTCATGGCAACGGTCTCCAAGGTGGGCGCACTCTTGTAGATGCGAGCCGCTCAAGTCAGTTCGTCTCCGCCATTCTCCTCGCAGCACCTTATGCCTCCAATCCTGTTGAGATTGGAGTCCAGGGGCTGGTTTCCAGGCCGTACGTAGATGTCACTTTGGATGGAATGTCCAGGTTTGGTGCGGTGGCCGGTTGGCTGGATGAGGCAACCCTCAGGGTGGAGGCACCTGGACACTATCGACCTGGTACCTACGATGTGGAGGGTGACTGCTCTTCTGCCTCCTATTTTTGGGCGGCCGCAGCCATCACCGGGGGAAAAATCACAACACTCAATATCGTTCGAAACAGCCATCAGGGAGATCTGGCGTTTCTGGAACTTCTCTCCCAGATGGGATGCAGGGTTGAGTGGAATGACCATGGAGTTACAGTAGTAGGCGGGCGACTCAGAGGGATTGCTGTGGATATGAGGGACATGCCCGACATGGTACCCACTTTGGCAGTAACGGCCGCTTTTGCTGAAGGCACGACGGTCATAAGTAACGTGGGCCACCTCCGTATCAAAGAAAGTGATCGTCTCCAAGCCGTCGCTGAAGGCTTGCAGAGATTAGATGTACAAGTTGATGAAGGGCAAGACAGCCTTACCATCAGAGGCGGCAGTCCTGTGGGAGCCCTGATTGATCCCCATGATGATCACCGGATCGCCATGAGTTTCGCAGTAGCCGGCCTGGTCACGAGGGGGGTACGTATTGCAGATGAGACCTGTGTGGACAAATCCTTTCCCGAATTTTGGGAGACATTTGAGAGACTGTACTAGAGTGGACAGTAAGCAAGCACCGCCCACCAAGCAAAGCCAATGATCGAAGACAAAGACATACACATCGGCATAATCGGTGGCCTGGGCAAGATGGGCCGTTGGTTTCATCGATTTTTCGGTGAACTTGGCTATCAGGTATCAGTGGCTGACCTCGATACCGAAATCACACCGGAGGATCTGGGGAAAACCTGTAATCTGGTTCTGGTGGCGGTACCCTTGCAGCACACGGTAGAGGTGGTTCGAGCCATCGGCCCTTTGGTTCAGAATGATGCACTACTCATGGATATCGCTTCACTTAAGAGTGAGGTGGTGAGAACTATGCTCGAGGTCTCAGCCGCGAGCGTCATAGGGACTCATCCTCTTTTCGGCCCTGGGGAGCCCAACGTTACCGGACAGACCGTGGTGATGTGCCCCGGTCGAGGGCAATGGTGGCAAGAATGGCTTCAGGGTGTTCTGGTAGAGGGTGGCGCCCGGGTGGAGGTGGTTACGCCTGAGGTTCATGACTATTATATGGCGGTAGTCCAAGGCTTGACTCACTTCAGTACCTTGGCCTTGGGGCTCACAATCGACTCACTGGGTGTTGATCTCAAAAATTTGAAGCGTTTTGCCACCCCTGCCTTCCATAGAAAGCTCATGGAAATCACCCATCTCCTTTCCCAAGATGCAGATCTGTACGCAGCCATGCCAATGCTCAATTCCACCTATGGGGTATTTTATAGAGAATTCGAAAGGATCATCTTTGACCTGAAAGGAGTAATTGCGCAAAAGGACATCGAGGAGTTTATTCGGCTTTTCGACCGGGCTAGGAGCCACTTTCGTTCATCCGAACCCTGATGGAATCCATGTAGTTTCTCTTGCTCCTCACAGTCAATCATGCTATAAAAAAAAGATACAGCTCTGCGTATTCTGCACTGTATGCAAGTCCAGGCACATCCCTTTTTCTAGGAAACGCTCCTTGACAATGGCCGAAGTTATCCAACTGGAGTTTTTCAAACGTAAACAGGCTGCAACCAGGGGATTTAAGTCCTGGTCAAGACGGTTTGGCGACAAACTAGATGAGCAAACCAGGTTGTCCGATCTTTCGGACGACACTATGCTTTTTCTTATCTCTCCGGGCGACCAGAACATCTTTGCCCTTTACGAACTGGTCATGGGAGTAAAGAACCTTGGTACCGCTTCCGACTTTTTCCACTTGAATAAAGCGGAAAAAATGGAAGTAATAGATATCTCGATTTATTTGCTCGATCAACTCCGCTTCGAATGTATGCGGCGACTCGACTGGTTGGAGAGTGGAGCAGGGCAACCGTTGCCGATTGTAGAATTAGTTGAACAATACCCACTCTTAAAGGGGCTGGGACCGGCCTCGATTCCAACGTTGAACGAATCTCATCCCAAATACGAACTGTATAAAGGGCTTCCTGAGCTTGAAAAGGAGACTTTTCTACGTAAACAGATCCCTGAGGCCATTAACGCGTTTGGCAAAAGGCTTCAGGATTAGGTGTGTCGCGTTTTTCCTCGGCGTGGGTATGCAACATTAGGGTTGACGCCAACAATTTTCACTGGGATTTGGACTGAGAATCTGCTAAAAAAGAAAGCTGTTTCTCATTACGTAGGGATACTGATGTATTCGGAGAATAGCAGGAATCGGAAGCTGCGGTTCATGGAGTTGATGCAGAGGTGTCTCCCTTTTAAATGGCAGAAGTACTGGAGCTGCGGCACCAAAGAATTTGACCTCCTGATGATTCTCCGGGATATTGATAATCTAAACTTAGACGTCCAGGACCGGCTGCTGCTCACCTTGCTGGCCCGGATATGGACCGGCAAGGAAAATTCTCTTGGGGAGATAAAGGAAGCCGCCCATGTTCTGGATGAAGAGCAGCGCAAGATTTTGGCTGACTGGATGGAGGAGCAGCAGCACTGCGAGTTGAGCTTCTCCCAAGCCTCTGCCTGCGCTAACTGTTCCGAGCAATT
>JAUVTM010000288.1 GCA_030601545.1 Syntrophobacterales bacterium | reverse complement strand
CCTTGATTTTGCTTGGAGCGGGAGACGGGTTTCGAACCCGTAACCCTCAGCTTGGAAGGCTGATGCTCTGCCAGTTGAGCTACTCCCGCTCTTTTCTTTTGTAGAGCCATCTTATAGCATGTGACGGAGCTTTAGATCAATAGAGAATATCTCAGGAGTTTTCCCATTTTTCCAGGACCAAATTGGCAAGAGCCATGGTCAAGGGGAGGCTGCGAAACAACGAGCAGTTGAGCCACCTCTTTGGAATCTATATCTTTTGCGATAAGTCTTGACACGTTTCCTCTGGACGAGTATGACGAGGCTCAATGGAGTCTGAACACTCACCTTCAATCCAACTTCAGGGATAAGAGATGCTGAGTTTCTTGCCAGGTCCCGTGAAAGGGGTTTTGTCACTCAGTCTGTACGTCATCAACACCATTTTCTGGACGATGGTGCTTTTTTCGATAGCGCTTTTGAAGCTTTTTGTGCCGGTGCCTGCATGGCGTAAGCTTTGTAGTAAAGTAATGACTGGCATTGGCAACATTTGGATTTTCTTCAACAACTGCAATATGAGCCTCATAAATAAAATTCACTGGGACGTTGACGGTACTGATGGATTGAAAATGAATCGTTGGTACCTGGTGGTGGCCAATCATCAGTCGTGGACTGACATCTTGGTTTTGCAGAAGATTCTTTACCGCAAGGCTCCATTCTACAAATTCTTCCTGAAGAAAGAGCTGTTCTGGGTTCCGTTCCTGGGTCTGGCCTGGTGGGCATTGGATTATCCGTTCCTGGAACGCTCATCCTCAGTCCAAAAAGATATAGAAACCACCATGAGGGCTTGCGAAAAATTTAAGACGCTTCCAGTATCCATCATGAATTTTGTAGAGGGAACTCGATTCAGTGCCGAAAAGCACCGTAAACAACGCTCGCCGTACTCCCACCTGCTAAAACCCAAGGCCGGTGGTATTGCTTTCGTACTTGCAGCCCTGGAAGAGCAACTGGACTCTATCTTGGATGTAACCATTGCGTACCCAGAGGGGGCAGAGGGTTTTTGGGCCTTTCTCTGCGGCAGAGTTACCGAAATCAAGGTGAGGGTAGAATCGCTGCCAATCAATGAAGAGATGTCCGGCGATTATTTTGAGGACAGGGAATTCCGCAAGAGACTCATGAGTTGGCTGAATGCGCTGTGGGCTGAAAAAGACAAGCGCCTAGCAGTTCTGCTGAATGAGGAGAGTTCAACACTCCGAAGAGGAAAAACTTGACATTCGCGACTGTAAGTGGTTAAAAACAAAGAAAAGGCGGCATGGCCAAGTGGCTAAGGCAACGGTCTGCAAAACCGTTATTCCCCGGTTCGAATCCGGGTGCCGCCTCCAATGTACTCAAGGGGTTAGGTAACTCAGCCTAACCCTTTTTCAATGCCTAATACTCTGCAGGTGCGCAATGGAAGATGGTGCATCGTTCAACTCCGGTATGCCGGAACCCGTGCAACCCGAATCTTCAAGGGTCGGACTTCTCAGAGGGTTCTTGGGGACCGCAAAAGCGGTACTCCTCAGTCCGCGCAAGTTTTTCCCGAGCATGCCGCTGGAGGGTGGACTTCTAGGCCCCTATGTCTTCTTCCTTTTTTGCACCGCGTTTTCTTTCCTGGTCTCTTTGTGTCTCACTTTGGCAATGTCGGGCAGTGTTTCCCCCTGGATCTTGCTGGTGATGTTTGCAGCATTGTGGATGCCCTTTTTCAGCGCTGCAATTCTGAACCTCCTGTTGACCAAGTTGTTGCGGACCGGCGGAACCTATGAGGCTACATTCAGAGTGGTTTGCTATGCCAGTGCGGTGAATTTGTTTGCCTGGATTCCGGCTCTCCCCCTCATTCTTCTCTTTCAGTTCTACGAAATTTATCTCTCTGCCCTGGGGCTAAGCGTCGTGCACAGAACCGGTCTTGGGCAGGCCCTGCTGGTTGTGATAGGCACCCTGCTCACCGTTTCAGTGACCATAATATTCATGGCGCGTGTCTTCTTCCCTCTCTGATAGAAAACAAATATGATGATCTCGTAAAAAGTCATTAATGAGACGGCACAGTAAAAAGCTCCAGATGCAAGGCGCGCGAATCTTTAGGAATGAGGCGTACTTACAGGTACGCCGCAATGACTAAAGATGAAGCGCAACACAGCAGATGGACTTTTTACAAAGCCGTCAAATATGTTTAGTCCTCAGTACCCAGTTGACCGAGGCCGGTGAGATCCAAAAATTGCTCCTGAGACACCGGGGAGATACTCTCGCCAATGGTGAATATGCAAGAGGATTCAGTGGTCGGTTCGAAGACTTTGCCGGCCTGGATCACAGGCTCTTTCAGCCAGAGAAAGTAGTCGTCAAAAAAATGAAGAACGAGATCCACATCTTCGGTATCTTCCAACATCTCACAGAAGTTGAAGTTGTTTATGAGACCGCGGCCTCTCAATTGCTTCCGTCCTTTCTTGTCTAGCCAGATTTCAAAGGTGACATTGCGCAAAGACAGTCGGTTTCTGCTGGCGTCCACCAGGTAAGCCTGGTCCACTTCGTATAATCCCTCTGGTAGGTCGATCATTGTCTTAATCCCTCATAATTAGCGGCTCTCCAACTATCACTTGTGGTTTGGCATTGTAAATAAGCTTTCCTCAAAGGGCAATAGTC
>JAUVTM010000173.1 GCA_030601545.1 Syntrophobacterales bacterium | reverse complement strand
CCGAACATCCTTTCCACTTCACCCATGGTAAGCTTCCACCAGAGTGGACGGCCGTGTGGGCACGTTGAACAGTGATCCAGTCCATCGAGTTGCTGCAAAAGTGCCGCAATCTCTTCCCTACCCAACCTCTGGCCAGCCTTTATGGCGACCCGGCACGCCATGGATTGCAGTAGTTTCTCGAGTAGAGTTTCCGGTCCTAGAGAACTTGCCCCCTTACAACCGGCTGCCACCAGCTCCAGAAGCAGTTCTAGCGGCTCTTGGCGGAGTGCCGCCGCCGGAACCGCACGCACTACAAAGGTAGAGCTGCCAAATGGCTCCAGCCGAAACCCCAACTTTGAAAAGAGAGGCAAGGAGTCCTCCAGCCAAGCGGTCTCCTCAGCAGTGAGCTCTACGGTCTCAGTGATCATCAAAATCTGACTTGCCAGCTGCCCTTCAATTGCCTCTTTGTGAAAAGCTTCGAAAAACACACGCTCGTGAGCCGCGTGCTGATCAATCAGAATCAGGCCGTCCGGTGCTTCGCAGAGAATATAGGTGTTGTGGAATTGCCCTATGACATTCAGTTCGCCAAACAGCGTCCCGAGTTCCTGGTGCAGCTTCTCCGACGGTCGCCTGCTTTCTTCATCCGGCGGCAAACCTCTCTGGGGAAAGTGCAGCGGTTCATAGGTTGGAATCCTTGGCTCTGATACGGCTACCCCTTCAGGTAAGAGAGGTGCCAAATCTATTTGAATCGGGGCCTCGGCAACTCGCAGCCCAGAGCCTGCAGCCAGAGGCCGAGTCCATCGCTGCCTCTCCATAGTAGCCAGTGCGGCTTGCGCCGCATTCGTTACTGTTTTACAGAGAGTCCGCGGATCTTGAAAACGCACCTCCGCTTTCGTTGGGTGCACATTTACATCCACTTGCTGGGCAGGCAATTCCAGGAAAAGTACCCCGAGAGGATATTTACCCTTTGGCAGCAATGTTCTGTAGGCCTCCAGAAGTGCAATCCTCAGCTGTTGATCCCAAACCGGTCTGCCATTAACGTAAAGGAAAAGCATGCGGCTGTTAGATCGGTAGAGTTCCGGGGGGCTCAAAAATCCCACAAGGCTCAAAACCCCTTGCCTGTGGGATACGGCCAACCAGGATTGCGTCAATCTCTTGGGGAAGATTTGTGCCAACCGCTGCTGCAGATTTATCGCCGCGGGCCAGTCATGGATCTGGCGATTTTTCTGGCGAAGGGAGAAATGGATTTCCGGTCGGCCCAGGGCCAGCCTGGTTAGTGTATCCACCACATGTCCGAACTCGGTCTTCTCACTTTTCAGAAATTTACGTCGCGCTGGTTGATTATAAAAAAGATCACGAACCCACACCTGGGTACCAGGTGGACAGCCGCATTCGCTTACTTCTTTGACCACCCCTGCAGCGACACTAATACGAGTACCCGCGGTGGATTCCCTTGTTCTACTTTGGAGCTCAAACTTTGAGACTGCCGCCAGGCTCGGTAGGGCTTCGCCGCGAAATCCGAGGGTTTGAATGGTGGCGAGGTCTGCATCGCTTGTAATCTTACTGGTAGCGTGCCGCTCAAGGGCCAAAATGGCGTCATCCTCTTCCATGCCTATACCATTATCTACCACCCGAATTGTACGGCAGCCCGATCCATGCACTTCGATGCTTATCTGGCGAGCCTCCGCATCTATAGCATTCTCAACGAGCTCTTTTACCGCTGAAGCCGGCCTTTCAACTACCTCACCAGCGGCAATTTTGTTGGCCAGCTGTTCTGGCATCACACGAATCTTGGCCATCCAGTCCTCCTTTTGCCACCAACTCATTATCCTATTTACAGCGGTTTGACAAGCACCACAATGAACGGACTGGAGTGATGGGGTATTGGAGTAATGATGATTTGAGATTTTAGAATGCAGATTGCAGATTTTAACTACAGATTTTAGTCCTGAAATTTCAAATCTGAAATTTTCATTCCTCAATCCTCAATCCGAAATCTCCAATCTGCAATCCAAAAGTGGTTGACACAACTTCTTAAATAGGCTATTCATGGACCGAACCTTGGCCCGGAATGAGATAACATGTGGTAACAATTAATAATATCGGTCAGAATTCGGTAAGCTAGCTCCCGAACGGGCCTGGCTATCGAGCCGCTTTTTTTTATCCTTCTGTGCCCCACCTGCAGGTCCATATGTCAGTTGATCGACAACTCGACGACATCACTGCTCTGCTGAGTAACTGTCTGGATGCATACACGGCAGCCGTGTTTCTCTGGGATGACAGTAGCAAACTCCTCACCTTGAGAGCATTTCATAGTTTAAGCAAGCACATCAACCCCGAGGCTCGATTTTCGCTCGAGGAAGGGGGCCTAGTGGGTTGGGTGGCAAAAAATAACAAACCACTAAGCATCGATCACTTTGACCGCGACACTAAGATTCTCCCCTACTATCAAAGTGACGAGAACATCAAATCCTTCCTGGCTTTTCCCCTTGAGGTGCCCAAAGGCGTGCTCTGTGTGGACAGTAAGCGCCAGTACCTTTTTACCAATAAGGACCAGAAACTTCTCTCAGGCTTTGCTACTGTTGTCGGTAATGCCCTTGCTGCTGAGCGGGCCAGTCACCACCACCAGCGCCAGCGTCAACTCTTGACTCTGTGGCGCCGTGCGGATGCAATGCCGGCAGACACTGATGATCCGGTCCCTTATCTAACCCGCTTGCTGGAGCTTGCCTGTCCATACCTGCAAGCCGACAGTGGTCTGGTTGCTGTGCCCATCAAGGAGGCCCAATTTTTACAACCAGTCGCTGCTTCGGGCAGTATGGTTGCATCTCTTCTCAGAAGTTCACATCCAGCTGATCAGGGAATCATTGGTTGGATCTTCCAGAATCGTAAGTCTCTAGTCATTCCCAAGTTTCGCTCCCGCACTCGAATCCCTTTTCTTTTCGGCCCAAAAGACTCCATCGGCAGAATGGGTGCCTTGGTCGGTATGCCCCTGGCTTGGGAAGCGGATGAAGTTGGAGGCGTAATTGCTTTTATCAGTCGCACCGAAGCTAACTGGAGTAAAGAAGAAATCGGCGCAATCACCGCCTTGGCAAGGCGTGCCACTCTCGTCCTGCAAAATTTTACCTTTAAGCGTGAATTGGCGATTGTTCGCAATTTGGATCCCATCACCGAAGTATGCAACACTGAGGCTTTTGATCGGATTCTCAATAAAAGGCTGCAAAGGTGTCGGAAGACCAGTGTCAGTCTTGGGTTAGGTATCATTGCCATCGAGGGTTTTGAGGCATTGTGTACTCGAGTAGCCCTGCCAGACCTGGCTATCATACGCCAGCGCATCGCTTCAACGCTGCTCCAGCGACTTAGAGACAAACAGGTCATTGGCTGTCTGGATCAAGCCCGTTTTGCCGTATTGTTTGAGAAAGAAACGGAGAGAGCCATACATGACCAACTCGTGGCCAGTACCGCCGCTATAGACCAGGAAGTGCTGGCATCATTGCATGACCTGCCCCGGCTGGAAGCCTATTTTGGTTCTGCACTTTATCCCCGAGATGCGGCTTCATCCCGTGAACTGTGGACTATGGCTTTTCAGTCCCTTACAGATCAAGCAGCGAACGCTTCGAATCGAGACACAAAAGTGAAATCTGCTTGACTGCGAGTCTGGAGCGATTTTTCCCAGGTACCATTATCACTGAAAATTGGATCGGGCTTGTAAGGAGACGGACTAACTTGTAGCGAAGACGGCTCAACGTAGGTGGGTAATTATGAGGTTGCTGCACGGACTTGCTGGACTTTTCGCCAAAGATTTGGCCATGGATCTTGGCACAGCCAATACTCTCATTTACATGAAGGGTGAGGGAATTGTGCTCAATGAACCTTCAGTGGTGGCTCTGAGCCGCGATACAGGGAAGGTTATCGCTGTGGGCAGTGAGGCCAAAGAATATCTGGGCCGCACTCCTCAGAAAATCGTCGCCATCCGTCCCATGAAGGACGGAGTGATTGCCGATTTCGAAGTAACCAGCGTAATGATCAAATACTTTCTCAGAAAGATCCAAAGACGCTCTTTTCTCTTTCGCCCACGGCTCATTGTGGCCGTCCCCACCGGCGTCACCCAGGTGGAGAAACGTGCGGTTATTGAATCAGCAGAGCAAGCAGGGGCGCGCCAGGTGCACCTTATCGAGGAACCCATGGCGGCAGCCATCGGCGCTGACCTACCCATTGACAAGCCGGTAGGCAGCATGGTGGTGGATATCGGAGGCGGCACCACGGAGGTAGCGGTGATTTCGCTCTCGGCCGTGGCCTACTCAGAATCAGTGCGAGTGGCCGGCGATGAGGCCAATGAAGCTATAATTCGCCATGTTCAGAACCACCACCAAATCGCCATCGGTGAAAATGAGGCGGAGCGGATCAAGCTGGAAATCGGCTCTGCCTGTCCACTTCCTCAGCCCATGACGGTTGCGGTCGCAGGGAAAGAGATACTCACTGGAATACCCAGATCTTTCCGGGTAGACGATCAGGAAATAAGGCGTGCCCTGACGGAACCGGTGAATGTCATCATTGAGAGTATCAAGCGGACTTTCGAAAAGACACCGCCAGAACTTGCATCAGACATCGCTCATAATGGTGTCTGGCTGGCGGGAGGCGGAGCACTTCTCAGGGGCTTGGACACCCTGCTGGCCGACATTCTGAAACTTCCGGTTCATGTGGAAGCAGATGCACTGACCACGGTGACCCGTGGTGCTGGCAAGGTGATGGAATCCATCGACGCATACCGGCAGGTCTTC
>JAUVTM010000341.1 GCA_030601545.1 Syntrophobacterales bacterium | reverse complement strand
GTAAAAAACGCCTGGCCCTGGTGGGCCAAGCGTTTTTCCCTTCTGGTGCGCCCGGCAGGATTTGAACCTGCGACCTACGGATTCGTAGTCCGGCGCTCTATCCAGGCTGAGCTACGGGCGCATTAGACTTGATAATCTCGCAGTCTGATTTTCTATCATGCCCTACTGATCGTGTCAATTTCTTCGTAAGTATCTCTCGCCCGAGCCCTGCGGGCTCTCGAGTCCTCAGAGGGCTCAGAGACTCTGTGTTCTCTGTGAGAGATAAGTAGATGGAGAGACCTAAGGCAGGGATCCTTTGCGCCTTGGCTTGAGACTAGGCTTCTAATCTGAAATCTTGGGAAAGGACCAACTGCGGAGGGAGTCGAGAAAGTCGTAATTGGTAAGGTCGTGGTGGATGGGCGTGATGGAAATGCAGTCATCCGCCAGGGCACTGGCATCGGTGTCGCCATCTTCCTCAAGCGGCGGAGTGCTGCCACACTGCCAGTAGTAAACATTCTCCCGAGGATCGATCCTGCGGTCGAATTTTTCCACAAAGCGAGTGACACCCTGACGGGTGACCCGAACGCCTCGTATTTTACTCTCAGAAATGGCCGGCACATTGACGTTCAAAGAGGTGTGCGGGGGAAGACCATGCTCCTTCACTTGCCGTGCCAGCAAACGGGCAAAGCGAGCTGCAGGCCCGAAGTCAGGATCACGAAAGGTGTTGATGGAAACCGCAATGGCAGGGATTCCTAGTATAGTACCCTCGGTGGCCGCAGACACTGTACCTGAGTAGATCACGTTGATGCCGACGTTGGCGCCCAAATTAATTCCGGATACCACCAAGTCCGGCGGCGGATTCATGAGTTCGTTTATAGCCAGCTTGACGCAATCCGCTGGGGTGCCTTTTACAGCATAGCCGAAAAAAGCCCCGTTACGGTTTATCGACTTCACCCGCAAAGGATCAGTAAGGGTGATGGCATGTCCCACAGCGCTTTGCTCGGTTTCGGGAGCCACCACTACTACATCATGGTCCTTGCTGAGGTGTTCATGAAGGACCTCGATTCCTTTGGCGTAGATGCCATCATCATTCGTAAGCAGTATCCTCATCGTGTGGACCGTGGCCCTGTATGGACTCGGGTTTCCTCTCTTTCAAAATCGCTTTGGCTGCTTTGCTGCCGAGTTGCAGCGCCTTTCTGTTCAGTTCCTCGGTGCCTTTAGGAACACGGGCCAGCACCGCCGCTTCCAAGGATTTCAATGATACCACCTTGGTCAAGGTTGCCAGTGCGGCCAAGGCGATTATGTTGGCTACCATCTCCCTGCCCAGCTCTTTGCGGGCGATCTCAGTGAAGGGGATACGAATGGCCTTGGTGGTGGGGGTTTGGGTCACGAAGGTAGAATCCACCACCAGAGTTCCCTCTGGCTTCAAGTCGAAGTAAAAGGAATCTGATGATTTCTGGTTCATGGCCAACAGCAGATCCAACCTGGTGGCCATAGGGTAATCAATCTCTTCATCGCTTATGACTACCTCGGCCTTGCTGGCTCCGCCCCGAGCCTCAGGTCCATACGACTGGGTCTGAGCAACGTGTTTGCCCTCGTAGACGCCAGCAGCTTCAGCCAGGATAATCCCGGCCAGAATGAGACCCTGTCCTCCAGAGCCACTCAA
>JAUVTM010000195.1 GCA_030601545.1 Syntrophobacterales bacterium | reverse complement strand
CCGTAAAGGCTCTTGCCTTCCAAGAAACCACAGTGAGACAGACACCGTCCACCGCAACACTCTCACCAGTCTGAAACCCTTCCAGATCGAAGGAAGCCTGAATACTGAGCCGCATGTCTTTCCCACGTGGCTCTATTGTTTTCAGTCTGCCGGTTCCCTCAATCAGGCCAGTGAACATATGTCATCTCCGATTCCAGGCTTAAGGCTAAAGGCTCAAGGCGAATTCATAGAATCCAGTAGCCAGGAGCCAGGAGGTAAAAAAGACTCGTTTCAGTTCTTATCTCTCGAGTGCTGGATTCTGACTCCTTTACCAGACGCCTTATGCCCTGCGCCTTGTGCCTTATGCCGTTACTTGCGCCCTTTGGTTGCCATATCCAACCCTACCGAAAAAAGCGCCGACTGCTCCAAATACCCTTCTACCATTATATCATCGTCGAACCGGCGAAGCTTCAGGTCCCTCAAAGGCAAAGCTTCAGCCACACTCGCAGCCCCGATGCCTCCTACCACAGGCACAGCACTACTGCCACCAATGATTTTTGGCGCAAAGAAAAGATACACCTTATCTACAAGATTGTCATAAAAAAAAGCACCGTGAACTTCCGCCCCACCTTCCACCAAGAGACTGGTAATCTCACGATTGCCTAAATGTTCCACAAGTGCAGGCAGAGAAACACGTCCCCGCGCCAGCGGTAGCGATACAATCTCCACCCCCCGCGCTGCAAGCGCAGACCTTCTTTTCTCGTAAGGTTCCGGTCCGCATGCTATGAGTGTCGGAGCTTCGTTGGTCTGACTTACAACCTGACTTTCAAGCGGAATTCTCAGGTGGGTGTCCAGAATAATCCGGAGTGGATTGTTCCCTTTCTTTCCAGGAAGACGCGTGGTGAGACTGGGGTCGTCCGCAATAACAGTTCCAACTCCAACTAATATGGCATCCATTGCATGACGCAGCCTGTGGACAAATCGCCGTGAGCGCTCATTGGAAATCCAGCGGGAGTCACCAAGATGACTAGCAATCTTACCGTCCAAGCTGGCAGCCGCTTTGGCAACTACCAGAGGCGAGCCAGTGGTGACGTGTTTGATGAACGGTTCATTGAGTCGAAAACACTTATCCTCAAGAATCCCCTCTTCGACGAGGATTCCCTGTGATCGGAGATAATCCACCCCGCCGCCGCTAACTCGAGGATTGGGATCACTACAGCCAACCACCACTCGAGCCACATCGCTCCGCACTATAGCCTCGGAGCAAGGTGGAGTTCGTCCCTGATGATTACATGGCTCCAAGGTCACATACAGGGTGGCTCCCTGCGCCTGGCTGCCAGCTTCCTGCAGTGCATGGATTTCGGCATGAGGGGTGCCCGCCTTTCGGTGATACCCCTTCCCCACCACCTGGCCGTTCTTGACTACCACCGCGCCCACCATGGGATTGGGAGAAGTGTACCCCACACCACGACCAGCTAAACGCAGGGCCAATCGCATGAACTGCTCATCTTCTTTTGTCAAAGATCCTTGCTTCGCCACTGTTTCCGCTTCTTAGCCGGGCTAAGGTAACTCCTCATCCAAAAGTTTCTGCAGGTCCTGGAGATCCTGAATCTGCCGGTGTACCATGCTGTAGCGAATATAGGCCGCCGGATGGATCTCTTGCAAAGCGGCTGCTACCCAATCTCCTAAAACCTGACTGCGAAGTTTGCGCCGCCGGCTTTCCTGAATCCGGTTTTCAATGAGTCCCGCTATTCTGGTGAGATGGTCTTCTGCTATCGGCAGCTTGGTACACGATCGCCTAAGGCCGGCCAGAATTTTGTTTCGATCGAAGGGCTCCAGCCGCCCATCCCTCTTGACCACCAGGGCAAGGTTTTCCTCAAGCCGTTCGAAAGTGGTAAACCTCCCGTTGCATTCAGGACATTGTCGTCGTCTCCGAATGTGGTTGTTGTCCTTACCAGGACGGGAGTCAAGCACCCGAGTCTTGAGGTGATCACAAAATTGGCATTTCATTCCCCACCTCCGTCAGGTGATCTCCAGTTACTCAACTCGATTCGGGCCTCCTGGAACATCTGATCGGAAAGCTCGTCCGCATAGCCTTCTTCAAAGTAGACAGCGACAATATTAGCATTAATGACCATCTTGGCGCAAATGACACATGGCCGCGTGGTGCAATAGAGGGTGGAACCTTGAATTCGTATGCCGTGGCGAGCCGCTTGGATAATAACATTTTGTTCGGCGTGCAGACCGCGGCAGAGTTCGTGCCGTTCACCAGACGGGATATCGTTCTTCTCCCGCAGGCAACCGACATCGAGACAGTGAGGCAAACCCGATGGCGCGCCATTATATCCGGTTGCCAGAATTCTCTTGTCTTTCACCAGCACCGCTCCTACCCGACGCCTGAGGCAGGTGGAACGCTGAGCCACAAGCCTGGTAATCTCCATGAAATAAGCATCCCAACTTGGTCGCGTCATAACTCAGCTCGCCTCCCTCTCGTATACAGGTTTGTGAAGAGGGAACTGCGAGCAGAAATCGGCAACCTGGTCACGAACCCGCTCTATGACACCAGGGTCACCACCAGCCTCTAAAGCTTGGTGAATAAACTGGGCTATTGCTGCCATATCCTCTTCTTGCATGCCTCGCGTGGTCACTGCGGGGGTGCCGATCCGAATGCCACTTGTTACGGCCGGCCTTTCCGGATCATAGGGAATACTGTTCTTGTTAACCGTGATCCAGGCCTGGTCCAAAGTGAGCTCAGCTTGGGCCCCGGTCAAGCCAATTTTTCTCAGGTCTACCAGCATCAGATGGTTATCAGTGCCGCCAGAGACGAGACGAAAACCCCTCTCAGACAACTCTGCCGCCAACCGCTTGGCATTGTTCACTACCTGTCTCTGGTAAGCGCGAAACTCGACACTCAGAGCCTCTTTGAACGCCACTGCTTTTGCAGCTATCACGTGCATGAGAGGCCCGCCCTGTATGCCTGGAAAGATCTCTTTGTTGAGCTTCTCGGCGTGGTTCTGCCTGGCAAGAATCAAACCCCCTCTCGGTCCCCTGAGAGTCTTGTGGGTGGTGGAAGTCACGAAGTCACTATGTGGAATAGGGCTAGGATGAACCCCAGCAGCCACCAGGCCGGCGACATGGGCCATGTCCGCCATCAGATAGGCGCTGATCTCTTCACAGACTCTCTGAAAAAAACCAAAGTCGATAGTCCGCGGATAGGCGCTTGCTCCGACAATAATCAGTTTGGGTCGGTGTTCCCTGGCCAGTCGTTCGAACTCTTCAAGATCGATGGTCTCAGTCTCCCGGTTTACCCCATAGGAAATCACCCGGAAGAGTTTGCCGGAATAATTGGCGGGGCTGCCATGGGTCAGATGACCTCCATGGCGCAAGTCCATACCCATGATGGTGTCTCCGGGCTGCAAAATCGAGAAGTATACTGCCATGTTGGCCTGTGAACCGGAGTGGGGCTGAACATTGGCATATTCAGCCGCAAACAACTCTTTTGCCCGTTCGATCGCCAGCCTTTCAACTGTATCTACGAATTCGCAGCCGCCGTAATATCGATGACCGGGATAACCTTCAGCATACTTGTTGGTCAAGACGCTTGCCTGGGCTTGCCTGACTGCAGGACTGGCGAAATTCTCCGAAGCAATGAGCTCCAACCTCTGATGCTGCCTTTCCTCCTCTAGCCTAATTGATTCTGCAATTTGTGGATCTATTGTTTCCAGTTCTGACATGCTGGCCCTCTTTGCAAACGGTGGAGTCACTCACCACCGCCATTTCCCGTTTCGCATTTTTCATTGGTGAGATAGCAAATAACGAAGGATTTCGCAATGTATAATGATAAATTCGAAATGGGAAGTGTTAAATCGGAGATGCTAAACGAGAAATGACTAAACTTCGTCCAGTTGCGCTATTCTGCCCTGATGACGTCCGCCATCAAATTCAGTCACCAGCCAGGTTCTAACAATCTCACCCGCCAGGTCGGCCCCGATGAGCCTCCCCCCCATTACCAATAGATTAGCGTCATTGTGTCGTCGACTTAAAACAGCGCTGTAAAGATCGTTGCACAGGGCTGCACGCACACCAACAAAGCGGTTGGCAATCATGGACATACCCAGCCCGGATCCACAGACAAGAATGCCTTTGGTGAATTCACCTCTGGCGACCCCGGCCGCCACAGCCTTGCCGTAGACAGGATAATCCACGGAGTCTTCACTGTGGCAGCCCACATCTTCCACAGAATGTCCCATATCTTCCAGCACTGTTTTGACCTGGCTTTTCATTGAAAAACCTGCGTGATCGCTCCCGAT
>JAUVTM010000002.1 GCA_030601545.1 Syntrophobacterales bacterium | reverse complement strand
CAGCCCAACTGAAAAGCCAAATGTGGGACTTCCGGGTCAGAACCTGTGCTTTCAAAGTAATGGGGATCCTAAGACTCAAAAAATATGTGAGATTTTTAGCATAGAGCCAATACTTTTTCAATGATTTAATTGAGAGAGGACATTAGACAGCAAGCAGGGGGCAGCCCTTCGACGGGCTCAGGGCAAGCAGGCAGGGGCAGGGGGCAGCAGGCAGGGAAAAACGACGCGAAGAGCATTCTCATATAAGGTCGTTTTCCGCCCAGGTGCATAAGCTCTAACTTGAGAGGTCAAGTCAATTTAGACGTGTATTGAATATCGAATATCGAACAGCAGAACAAGGAACCGCAGAAATGTATTATGATCACTTCGATATCCAAAATTTCTTTTTGAAATTTCGACTAAACTTTATATTAAAATGTGAAAAAGACCTTCTGCAACACCTTGGGTGTATAGCCGGCCATATCCAGATACATGGTTACCCCACCCATGAAGAAAGGCCAGCCGGCGCCCATAATCATGGCCAGGTCCACGTCCCTGGTATCAGCCACCACACCCTCCTGCATGATGAGATCAATTTCGCGGGTTAGATCGGTAAGCACTCGCTCAATGATCTCTTCTTTACGAAACTCTTTGTCACCTTTTTTCCGCCAGAGATCTTTTAGGGCCGGATCCACTCGTCGGTTGGGAGGTTCACCAATGTAGAACCCTGGGATTTTGGCCTCCACCATCCTTTTCAGGTTGTCATTAATGGGAAAACTCTGAGGTCCGAAGGCGCGGTTCAAGGTCTCCTGCACATGGGCCGCTACGGCCGGGCCTACCATCCCCAGCAGTTCGAAAGGTGCCATGGGCAGACCAAGGCCGAGCAAGGCCTCATCCACAAATTGGAAGTCAGCACCCTCGTCCACCATATCCAGGCAGTCGGCCAGCATTTTGGTAAGGATACGGTTGACCAGGAATCCAGCAGAGTCCTTTACTAGGATGCCTGTCTTTCTAAGTTGTTTGGCAACGGCAAAAGCGGTGGCCAGGGTAGTCTTGTTGGTCTTGTCAGCGTGGATGATTTCCACCAGAGGCAGGATAGCTACAGGATTGAAAAAATGGAATCCCACCACGCGTCCTGGGTGTCTGAGCTTTGAGGCCATCTCTGAAATGGAGAGGCTGGAGGTGTTGGTGGCAAAGATGCAGGTTTCGGAGACTACTTCTTCAGCCTCGGCGAAGACCTGCTGTTTAATCTCCATTTGTTCGAAGACCGCCTCGATAACGAAATCACAGTCGGCAAAATCGGCCCAGTCCAGGGTGCCGTTTACCAGAGCGAAAAGGTGGCGGGCCTTGGTTTCATTAAGTCGGCCCTTCTCCACCAGCTTGCCCAGTTCAGCCTGAATGTAGCCCAAACCCTTTTCTACAAACTCCTGCTTGATATCTTTTATTACCACCGGCAACTCGTAACGGCGAAGGAAGAGAAGTGCAAGCTGAGAGGCCATCAGTCCCGCCCCGATGATGCCCACCTTATTCACTTTTTGTGGTTTGACCTCCGGAACACCAGCAGGACGTCTGGCCCGTCTCTGGACCAGATCGAAGGAGTAGATGCTGGCTTTGCACTGGCGACTTTTGATGAGATCCCCCAGGGCCTTGTCTTCCTCAGCAAAACCCTGATCTACGTCCCAGGTGAATGCTCCCTCGACCAATTCCAGGGCTCGATAGGGTGCAATGGCAGCCCCATGTACTTTGCTGTCGACAAAACCACGGGCTTGTTGCAGCAATGGCTTCAGTTTGCTGGAATCCACCGGCTCGCGTTCAACCTTTTCGCTGGCATCTATGATCCCTTCCAAAAAGCAAATGGAATCGTCCAAAAACTCGGCGGTATCAAACAAGCGGTCGGCCAGCCCCATCTCGAAGGCCTGTATGCCTTTGATCATGCGATTTTGGTTCAGGGGGTTATAAATGATGAGTTCCAGCGCCTTCTCTGGACCGATCAACCGGGGTGCCAAAGTAGATCCACCCCAACCAGGGATAAGTCCCAAAAAACATTCCGGGAAAGCTATGGCCGTAACACCCTTGGAGACGGTGCGGTAGTCGCAATACAGAGAAATCTCCAAACCACCGCCGAGGGCAGCACCGTTTATGGCTGCCACAGTCGGATAAGGCAGGTCCATTATGCGCTTGAAGGTTACGTGGCCAAACTGACCAATGGCTTTTCCCTGCTCGAAGGTATTGATAAAAGGAATCTGAGTAAGATCGGCGCCGGCGGCAAAGATGTAGTGTTTTCCGGTAAGCAAAAGACCCTTCACGTCCGGCTCTTTTTGAATCGTGTCCAAGGCCAGGTTCAAGGAAGTGAGCGCCTCTTCGTCGAAGGTGGTGGGTTTTTTATAGTCTTCACCATTATCCATGGTCACCAGGGCGATCTTGCCCACTCTGGAGTTATAGAACCGCGGGTAAAATTGAGTGACGATTTTGGCCATTATCTTTCTCCTTACAATTTAGGTTGGCCGGTCAAACCAATTACTTCTTTTTCTTCTTCGGTGCAGACTTTTTCTTTGGTGCTTTCTCACCGTTGCCTTGCAGATTCTCCCATATTACTGAACCTCCCTGGCCGAGTCCGACACACATGGTTGCCAGACCGTACTTTGCCTTGGGGTTTTCGGCAAACTCGTGCATTAGGTGGATCATCAAACGGGGGCCTGAAGAGGCCAGGGGGTGGCCGAAGGCAATGGCTCCACCCCATGGATTCAGGCGAGGTTCGTTTGGGACTGTGAGGTCGAATTCTTTCATAAAGGCAATGCACTGCACAGCAAAGGCCTCGTTAATTTCAATCAGATCGATGTCGTCCATGCTCAGCCCCGAGATCTTAAAGACCTTGTGGGTGGCAGGGATAGGGCCCAAACCCATGACCTCAGGTTTGACTCCGGCATACGTGTAAGCCACCAGGCGCATTTTGGGCTGAATGCCTAGTTCCTTGGCTTTGTCCGCCGCCATGAGCAGGACACCACAAGCACCATCATTAAGCCCTGAGGCATTGCCAGGTGTTACTTTTCCCAGGGGACGGAAGGGTGTTTTCAGCTCCTTCAGCCCCTCCATGGTAGTATCTGGGCGTGGTTGCTGGTCCCGATCTGCAACTACCCAGCCTTCGGGAGTGTAGACAGACATTGGCACAATCATCCTGGTAATGTTTCCCTCATTATAGGCCTTAGCTGTTTTCTGCTGTGAGAGCATGGCGTATTCGTCCGCCATCTCCTTGGTTATCTCCGGAAACATGTCATGAAGATTTTCAGCAGTTTTTCCCATAACCAGTGCATCTTCCGAAACCAACCGATCCACCAGAAACCGAGGGTTAGGATCAGCGGTGGCGCCCATGGGATGATGACCCATATGCTCCACCCCGCCAGCTATGGCGATGTCAAAAGCGGACAGGGCAATTTCCGAGGCGGCGATTGTTACCGCAGTCATGCCCCCGGCACACATGCGATCCACCGAGGCTCCAGCGCACTTTTCAGAAAGTCCTGCCAGAATGGCCGAGGTTCGCCCAAGGGTGAGCCCCTGATCTTTTTCCTGGGTGGTGGCACCCCACACGTTCTCTTCCACCATATCGGGACCGACCTGGGGGTTGCGACGCAAGAGCTCACGGATGACCTTCACCACCATGTCATCTGCGCGGGTATGCCAGAAATACCCCTGTTCACCAGCTCTACCGAACGCTGTGCGAATGCCGTCCACCAGGACCACTTCTCGTGCTTTCATATCTTGCTCCTTCTCTAGAGAACAAAGGCGAGTATCACACCACGAAGGACACGAAGATCACGAAGTATTATTGGAGTATAGATTAATCTTCGTACACTTCGTGCTCTTTGTGGTTAATATGACCCCGTTGCTATTTTTCAGTTCAGAGCGAATGACTCCTCCGGGATCTCGACCGCAGCCCGCTGTCCGCTCATGATCGCCTTGGCCTTACCTTTGGCCAGAGAGAGAACGTTGGTAATAAAGAATTCGGCTGAGGCTACCTTACCCCGATAGAAGGCGGCACTTCGATTGGAGGCCAGTACCTCACGCTGAGAATGAGCATCTTTGGCACCAGCATCGACATAAATCTCTTGGAGACGGCGCTGGGCGATCAACGCCTGCCACAGTAACATGAAACCAACGGCAATATCTCCGAACAGTTCCAGATACGGGGTGGCGTACAGGAGGGTCTCGGTGTAGTCTTCGGTCATGCCCTTAAGGCCGAAGTACTTTGTTACCTCAATAAGCTGCTGGCGGGCGGCTTCAAAAGTGGCCACCAACTCACGCAGTTCAAAATTTTTGCGAGCCCATCTGAGGAACTCTTCAGTTTCTGCAATAAGTCGTTTGAAAAGCTGTCCCCTTTTGACGACCAGTTTGCGACCCACCAAGTCCAAGGCCTGAACACCATTGGTACCCTCATAGATGGAGGCGATCTTGCAGTCCCGTAAGAACTGTTCCACCTGGTGTTCCTGGCAGTAGCCGTAGCCTCCCAGTACCTGGATAGCGGTTTCACAGACCCGAAAGCCCATATCGCTACCATAGGCTTTGCAAACCGGGATGAGGATGTCAATGAAGTCCTGGTACTTTTCTCTCTCTTGGTCATTTTCGGTAGAACGTACCATGTCCTCGCAAAAGCCTACGTAATAGAGAAGAGCACGTAACCCTTCGCTCACTGACTTCATGAACATGAGCATCCTTCGTACGTCGGGATGATTGATGATAGCCACTCTTGGTGCAGCGGGGTCTTTTATCCGGCTAGCATCTGGTCCCTGGGTTCGTTCCTTGGTGTACTGGAGGGCGTAGAGATAAGCGGCGCTGGCATGACTTTGACCCTGCATGCCCACAAAAAGCCTTGACTCATTCATCATCTGGAACATGATTCGCATTCCCTTGTTTGCTTCACCCAAGAGATAACCGATGCAGTTGTTGTTTTCGCCAAAGTTCAGAGTGCAGGTGGAGGAGCCGTGAATTCCCAGCTTGTGCTCGATGCCGGGGCAAACCACGTCGTTCTCCACCAATTCACCGTTTTCCTGACGAAGCTTGGGAACAATGAACAGGGAAATACCCTTGGTGCCCGCTGGCGCCCCTTCAATCCGAGCCAGCACCATGTGCACAATGTTTTCTGTAAGATCATGCTCGCCACAAGAGATAAAGGTCTTGGTGCCGGTGATGGAGTAGGTGGTGTCATCATTAAGGATCGCCTTGGTGCGCAGAGCGCCGACATCGCTTCCAGCCTGAGGTTCAGTGAGGCACATGGTCCCACTCCACTCACCGCTGTATAATCTGTCCATAAAGGTACGCTGCTGCTCCTCGGTTCCGAAAACCTCAAGAAGTCTGGCAGCTCCGTGGGTGAGTCCGGGATATAGAAAAAGGGACAAATTGGCTGCTCCGAAGGTTTCGATGGCGGCGAGCCCCATGACGACCGGGAATCCCTGCCCCCCGGCTTCCAAGGCCTCAGCCATGGATAGCCAACCGCCTTGTCGATACATTTCATACGGTCGGTGGTAGGATTCGGGAACTCTTACCTTGCCGTCCTCCCAGACACACCCCTCCTTATCACCCTGGCGGTTGGCCGGGGCCATCTCATTCTCCGCCAGCTTCCAGGCCTGCTCAAGAACCAGGTCATACATTTCCTTAGAATACTCGGCATATTTGGCGGTATTGCTGAGTTGTTCAATGTCCAGCTGCTCGTAAAGGACGAATTTGACATCTCTTTCATCCACCAGTAAGTTTGCCATTGTTATCTCCTTGAAGGCTCGCTTCGCCCGCCGCCAAGCGCCAAGTGCAGAGCGTCTGTAACCCGCGGTTTTACGATCCTCCTCTTTCAGTTCTCCTCTCTAAGCCCCCGAATGAACAAGTCGGCCAAGGGGGCCGCCATCTGCGTAAGATCGTAGTTCTTGCCGGCCAGCAACCATGAGGTGACCGTTTCATCCATTGCCCCGAAAAATGCCCTTTTGATAGCACTCAAGTAAAGATCCTTACGAAACAACCCCTGCCGTTGGCCCTCTTCGATGATCTCACCGATGAGGTCAAAATAGCCCCTGAGATCCTCTTTCGGGTAAGCGCTCATAAAATGACGGCTCTGGCGGAGCTCCAGTTGAAATACTGCGGCGAGATCGGGACGATTTTGCATCTCGACCAGGTGGAGCTGAACAAGTTTTCTCAGCTTGATCTCCGCGCTCTCCTCCTGAGCCAACTGGGTGTGGAACTCATCAATAAACCCTTGAACCTTCTCCTCGAAGATACTGATGAGAAGGTCATCTTTGTTTTTGAAATAAAGGTAGATGGTGCCGGCTGCCACTCCAGCCTCTCGTGCGACAGTGGCGATGGTTGCCTGGTGATAACCATTTTGGGCAAAGGCCGTTATGGCGGCATTCATGATCCGTTCCCGCTTGTCGTCGCCTTTTTTTACCCGAACCATCCTTCATTGCCTCTGCGAGACTGCTTCCTATGGGGACAAGGAGCATCCCAATTGTTTTCTGAATGGATGTTCATTCATTAATCATGGTACATGAAAGGGGATATAATTGTCAATCTTTTTTGTTTTCTTCTCAAAAAATCATTTTTTACCAGTAGTTATACCAAAACTTATATCCAGCTGCAGATTGAATCACAGGAAATATTAGGGTAGGTTCTAGATGAATAACCATTCATTTATGATCATGTTCAAGAGCGAACCTGGACACCTTTCGTCTGGCGAGGTGCGTTGAACATGTGAACATCCTTGCTCATCCAGAGAAAAGGTTCTACAATTCGGATACTTCGCAAAGCGCAAAGCGCCAAGCGTGAGGGACATGCTTAGGAGGTAAGACTTATGACCGAGAAGTTTCGGCATCTTGGCAGTGGTGAGACGAAATACGAATACGAAGTGAACCCTAAGCTCTTGGAGACTTTTGCCAACCCGTATCCAGATCGCACATACAAAGTGACTTTTACCACCCAGGAAGTGACGAGTCTCTGCCCCATCACCGGTCAGCCCGACTTCTACCGTATAACCATCACGTATATCCCCGATCGTCACTGCTTGGAGTCCAAATCACTAAAACTTTACCTTTTCAGTTTTCGCCAGAGTGGCATGTTTGCCGAGACCATGGCCAACCGTATTCTGGACGATCTGGTCAAGGTAAGCGGTCCCCGCTGGATGCAGGTGGAAAGTGTAATGAACCCGAGAGGCGGCATTGGCCTAACTGTTGTGGTGGAGCATGGCGTCGATGATCTCGTCTGATCTGCAACGAGCTGAGAGTTATTTGGCGTTGCTGGCCTGCGTTTATTCTGGCAGCTTGGTGCTGGCTGCGGTAATGGCGAGCAAGATTATTACCGTGGGACGATTGGTGGTTCCTGCCGGTGTGCTCGCCTATTGCTTCACATTTCTTATCACGGACGTCATCAGTGAAATCTGGGGCAAAGAGCGAGCCCACACTGTGGTTATAGGGGGGTTTATCACCCTGGTTCTTGTCTTTGTGCTCACCGGCCTGAGTATTCTCTGGCCGCCCGCGCCTTTCTGGCCGCACCAGCAGGCCTACGCAACTATCCTCGGGAGCAGTGCGCGGATCATGATAGCCAGCCTTGTCGCCTATCTCTTCAGTCAGTATCATGATGTTTGGGCCTTTCATTTCTGGAAACGGGTGACGAGCGCACGATTTTTGTGGCTCCGCAACAATGCCTCCACCATAGTCTCGCAATTGCTTGATAGCGTAGTGTTCATTACTATAGCCTTCTACGGCAGCATGCCACTGGTGCCGCTTATCGTGGGACAGTGGGTGGTGAAGGTAGGAATCGCAGTGCTGGTGGATACCCCTTTGGTTTACCTGCTTGTCTACCTGCTAAGACGGAGGTTGCCATCGGTAAAGGCTAGCCCGGATGTTTCATGAATGACTTGCTACGACCGCGGATATGGCCGTCCTTCCGGGCGTCCTCGGGTGTCGAACCCTGCGACGTACCGTTCAGGTACGCCTCGGATTCAACACCCTGTGGTTGCCCGGTGGCACGCCCATCTTCACGATCTCGCGACAGCAATTCATGAAACATCCGGGCTAGGGGCAAGCTTTCGGTCCCAACAGGAGTAGGGTGGGGGTCCGTACCCGCCACAAGATTTTTTTCTTGCGCTCAGCAGATCGGCTAGTTAGGCTAGGAGAAACAGAAACGCACATCAAACACATTACAGTTTTGGAGGTTAGGGTTGTATGAAAATCCTTATTAGTGACGGCCTCGCTCAGAAAGGGATTGATCTGCTCAGCAGTGTTTCTGAGTTTGAGGTGGAATTCAGACCTGGACTTTCTGCCGACGAACTTAAGAGTGCTGTCAGTGATGCTGAGGCGCTTGTCATTAGAAGTGGTACCAAAGTGACCGCAGATGTTATTGCCTCGGCATCAAGACTCAGAGTTATTGGCCGGGCCGGAATAGGATTGGACAATGTGGATATCGCTGCGGCAAGCAAGCGGGGTATTGTGGTAATGAACACCCCAGATGGAAATGTGATTACCACGGCCGAGCATACGGTGGCCATGCTGATGGCGTTGTCCAGGAATATCCATCAGGCCACCACTTCCATGAAAGCGGGACAATGGGAGAAGAAAAGATTTTTAGGACAGGAAGTCTACCATAAGACCTTGGGTATTATCGGCGTCGGTCGTATCGGGCGAATTGTGGCCGAACGTGCCGCGGGCTTACGGATGCATGTAATCGCCTACGATCCCCACCTCGAGCCTGAAACCATTCAGAAGCTCGGGGTTGTGGCGGTTGAATTGGACGAACTCTACCAGCGTTCGGATTACATCAGTGTACACACTCCCCTTACCAGAGATACCAAAGGGTTACTCAACCATGAGGCCTTTGCCAAAATGAAAGAAGGGGTAATGATCATAAACTGTGCCCGCGGGGGCATTGTTAACGAGCAGGATCTGTACGAGGCAATCACCAGCGGGAAGGTCGCAGGTGCAGCCCTGGATGTGTTCGAACAAGAGCCGCCTGGTGACCATCCCCTGCTCAAGCTAGGGCAAGTCATCTGTACCCCTCATCTAGGGGCCTCCACTGGCGAAGCCCAGGAAAATGTGGCCGTGGGCATTGCCGAGCAGATAAAGGAGTTTCTCCTCGCCGGGGGAATCCGGAACGCCGTAAATACACCGCAGATAAGCTGCGAACTCATGAGCGAAATATGCCATTATCTCACTGTTGCAGAGAGATTGGGGTCTTTTCTGGGGCAGATAACTCAGGGTGCCATGAAAGAGGTGACCATTGAGTATAGGGGCGGCGTGGCTCATTTGGACACAGAGCCCATTACGCTGGCGGCGTTAAAGGGACTTTTGGAGCCCATCCTTCAGCATGAGGTCAATTATGTGAACGCTCCTATCCTGGCAAGAGAAAGGGGGATTGTGGTGAAGGATTCGAGGAGTGAAGAGGCTCAGGATTACTTGAACCTCATAACTATTCGAGTCAGAAGTACGGCAGAGGACACAATGGCCTCGGGAACCCTCTTCGGCAAGAGAGAGCCCAGGCTCGTTCGCTTCAATGACACCTCCCTGGAAGCGGATATGAAGGGCAACCTGGTGCTGATTTACAATGAAGATGTGCCCGGAACCTTCGGCAGCATTGGAACCTGTTTTGGCAAGCACAATATCAATATCTCTATGTGGAAAGCCGGGCAGATTGTTGCAACGGGCGAAAATGTACTGCTCATTAGGGTGGACACCCCGGTGGAGGAGGAAACCATGGAGGATCTCATGGATCTTCCCAATGTCAATTCTGTACAACTGTTGCACATCTCATAGTAAAGCCGAGCAAATCCAGACTACTACACATAACCATTCGCAGGAGGCAGCCTGCAGCTGGCAGTGAACGGTGAATGGTAAACAGTAAAATGTTGAGGTGATTATCTTGATCCGTTTACCGTTCACCATTCACTGTTTACCCAAATGCTATGCGATTTGTGCTATGCGTACAATGAAAGGAGAAACAGATGTATTTGCCTCAGCCATTCAAAAAGTTTGAGAGTCAGTATCCCGAAGTTGCTAAGCTCTATGAAGAACTGGGGGTCAAGTGCCAGTCGGCCGGGCCCTTGGATGCAAAAACCCGCTATCTGGTTAACCTGGGGATTGCAGTCGGTGCGGTCTCGCCAGGAGCAGTAAAATCCCATGCCCGTAAAGCCCTGAAGCAAGGGGCTACCAGCGAAGAACTTCACCATGCGCTTCTACTCGCCCTCACCACGGTGGGATTTCCGGCCATGATTGCCGCTATCGGCTGGGTGGAGGAGGTAATAGAAGCTGAAGGCAAATAGGGAAACGGTCGTGTTCAACTCAGCGCAAATCGGGGTAGTTTCCCAGGCGGTGGAAATTGCAGAAGACGTGACCGCAAATTATTTCAAGATTTCTACCGCTCAGTGGAAGCATGTTCGCTACGATATCCGGACCCTGGCTGAGCTCAGACCCGATGAGATCACAGATTTCGCCTTTGCTCAGATCACCCGCTACAGTCGCAAACCTGACCACACTTTTGGCGGTGGCCGTCATTATGATTATTTTAAGATCTGCCTCCAGGATCACAACATAATGGCGGCGGTGGAGCGGGATGAACCGTTGCAACTGTTCCCCCTTGCAGTCTATGTGGTTACTCATGAACTGGTGCATGTGGTCCGCTTTTGCAAGTTCCTACAACGGTTTGACGCAGAACCACTGGAACGCCAGCAAGAGGAGATGCGGGTGCATGATATCACTCAGAAAGCACTCGGCACCCCAAAACTTCCTCACCTGGATTACGTATTGAAAGCCTATCGCGACTACCAATTCATGGAGCAACTCAGGGATCGTGTGGAAACCGTTTAGCCGGCTGTTAATGGGTCAAGGGGGAGGCTACTCCACCACGAGCACGATTCGCGCCATTTATAGCAGTGTATCTTTTGAGAAAACATCAAATCTTCATGCTGGCCTTAGCGGGGCTAACCTGCCTTATTCACGAATCTTTAGGATTCGTGAATAAGCACCCGCAACAAATTGAAAATCTTTGTTGCGGGTTTCGACAGGGTGCTTCGCGCCCGCTCAAGGTTAGCCCTGAGCGGAGGCCCGTAAAGGCCGGAGTCGAAGCCCGGAGGGCGGATTATTCATGAAAGCGAAGTTAGCTCATGAATAATCCGGGCTAAGAGTGGAAGGAGAGGTGGCTCATGTGCTCGTTGTTCCGCAGCCTCCCCCTTGACCATGGCTTTGCCCCAATTAGTCCTGAAAAAATGAAGGAAACTTCTTGTAGGAATATCTCTTGACAAGTGGGCCGTGGTGATTATATATGGACAGGTCGTGAAATAAAATGCGTATCCGGCTCGTTTCAATTTGTTGGAGGTGAAAAGCCGTGCCTATTTACGAGTACGAATGCAGCAAATGCCGTCAGATAACCGAAGCCTTGCAGAAATTCTCAGATCCACCCCTGAATGACTGCCCGCATTGCAGCGGCAGACTGAAGAGGTTGATGTCTATAAATAGTTTTCACCTCAAAGGCAGTGGCTGGTATGTAACCGACTATGCTGGTAAGAAACCCAGCAATCAACCGAGCGAGACTTCGAGCGAAGGGACCAGCAAAAAGGAAAAGGCCAGCAAGCCTGAAAAGAGCGACTCCAGCAGCAAGAGTTCCGCAGAGTCTTGATACGTCTGCGAGAGTTGTTTTGAGGCACGATTCAGACCTAAGAGGGTCTACATAGTACGCTTTATGAGGCGAAACAATATGGCGGGGTTAAACCCCGCTTTTTTTTTACTTCATCCTGCAATCCCCCAATTCCTGAATTCCCGAATCCCTGAATTCCTCAATCCCCTTTGCCTGCCGGCAGATATTCCCATGTTTGCTCTGTGAACAGATGGCGGGGAAACTGGGAAATGAGTTTGCCGGCTAGGTGGAGAGCACAGCCAATGATTATAGTTTCAGCAACGACGATGACATACCCAGGACTGATACCGAATTTACCTTTGATTTCTTTCTTTTCCACCAATTCTCTCAGCTGCTCCAGTGACAAACTGACAATATTTTTGTTGGCGTGAGGGCCAAGAAGTTGCAGTGCAGCAGTAGTTGGCTTGAGGTGCGTCTTCACCTGGCGAAGCAGTGGCAAACCAACAGATTCCACCGGCAGTGAGGCCAGATTCACCAAGCGGTCATCCTTACTCAACAACCATACAACACGGCGTCGTCTGAGAAGGTGATGGTCGGCGAAGACTGACTCAGGAATACCGAAGCGGTTCTGCAAAAAGCCCAACAAATGATTTCTTTCAGCTCCCTTTACCCACTCTGGCCAGGAAGAATCCCACTGTATCGAGTTGGTGGGGGTAGATGCGCCAACACTGCTTGATGGAGGGCTCATAGGTCGTTTCCTTCCACTGGTTCAGTCCGGGGTTGTGCGGCAGGTCCAGAGCAAAGGGCTGGATGATTGCCTCTCGGTTTTCCAAGAGAAACTGGACCACGCTTTCATTTTCCTCTGGATTATAAGTGCAGGTGGAATAAACAAGGGTGCCACCAGGATTCAGCAAATCAAACGATCTAAGGATAAGATCACGCTGCAGTCTGAGCAGCTTTTCTCCGGCGGGCAGAGGCGGCCTGATAGTTCCTTTAGCGCCAAGGCGCAATGTCCCGTCGGCTGAACACGGCACATCCACCAAAATGCGGTCAAAGGTAAATCGTTTGGGCAAGTGTTGGCCGGGATAGCGAACAAGGATGGTATTGGTGACGCCCAACCGTTTCAGATTGGCTCGGAGGGGAATAAAGCGGTTCGGCTTAATGTCGTTAGCGACAATTGTGCCCTTATTTTCCATAAGCTGAGCGAGCAAGCTGGTCTTGCTCCCCGGGGCGGCACACAGGTCCAGTACCATATCTCCCGGCTGGGGGCCGAGGGCAAGAGCAGCCAACATTGACGAGAGTGCCTGCGAGTGAAGGTGGCCCAGGGAGAACTCCAGAAGGTGACCGGGCTGGCTAAGATTTTGGGCGCGGAAGACCATTGGCAGGGGCTTTTCTTGCACTAGAAAGATACCTCGGCGCTCAAGTCGCATGCGTGTTTCGGCCACACTGGCCTTCAAGGTATTGATGCGCAAGTGCACAGGAAGAGGATCGGATAGCTTGCCGCAGAAAGCCGGGAAATCCGGGATCATCGCAGAGTATTGAGTAAAGTACTCTTCAGGAGTTGGATTGGTCATGGGGAGCTGGTGACTTAGAAGAGTCGGGAGTCAGCCGAGGACTAGCTGCAGCCGCTGGCGAATGAGCCTGGCGCAGACGACCGATCATCCGCAGAACTACCCCGAGCAAGATGACAACGCTGATTAAGATGATCAAGTTGGAGGAAAAGAAGGTAAGGATAAACTGATACGGGTGCTCAAGGTCGTAGGCAGCCCGACACAAAGAGATACCCACAAAAAGAAAAAAAATGGCCAGTATCGCGCTGGCAGCGGCTACGGTCCACCAGACCAGCGTCCTTACCATATTATACTCCCGGTTGCCTCTCGGTCACCAGTAACAGCGGTTTGGTCCTCTCGTTGCGGCAGAATAAAGTAAAAATTGTTTCCGTACTTCTGAGGCTCCACTCCCACTTCACCCCCATGGATCTCAATTATGTGCTTGACAAAGTGCAAGCCGTGGCCCGTGCCGGTTTCGAATTCGCTTGCGGGGCTTCTGTAGCCCTCATCAAAAAGGCGATCACCTTCATCAACTTCTATTGGCTTGCCGGTGGTGAAGACCGTGAATTTTACCCCATTTACACCCTGGTCAAAATAGTCTTTCAAACGTTTCTTGCCATAGGAAACAAACTTGACCTGATAGCCGTACTGATCTTGGATTTCCTCAGTGTACTTAACGGCATTGGAGAAGAAATTATCATAAACTTGGGCTAAAAGCCCCTTGTCAACACCCAGTTCCAGGAGTTCGTCGGGAACTTCATCCAATCTGTTATCCACCTTGATATCTTTTTCTTTGAACTGCGGCAAATAGCGAGCCAGGGTGGGCTCGATGATTTCCGTACGAAAGTTGCAACGTTGTTTACGAAGCACATAGGTACCGTGCTTGAAGTGGTCACGGCGTAGCAAGGTTTCCAGATACAGGCTGGTGCGTTCGTAATGCCTCTCCATCTCTTTTCTGGATTCATCCAGAGACTCGATGTTGTTCCCTAGTGCATGGTAGATCTCCCTCAGTTTTTGGCAGGTCCGATCATCAATTTCCGGACAAAACGATACCAGTTCACGAACCTTTTCCTGGATCGTAACCTCTTCCTTGATACGCTGCCTGAGTTTTCTTAGAAACAACCGGTAGTAGAGATTAGGAGAGATTACATTGTGATCAATGTCCGCAACCAGTCGGTTAATGAACTTAATATGGTGCAGGTTCTGATGGATGAGCTGTTTTTGATGGAGATTGTAGCCGATGCGATTGGTGAATTTCTCGAGAAAAAAACGTTGTTGGTCGTTGATATTTTCAGCAGGGAATATTTCAAACATGCCGAGGATGTCTTTTAGATGCTGAAATGGCAGAAGTTCGCCCACCGCCCTGTTCCCTCTAATCGGGATGATATATGAACTCCCTGTAAAGTAAGGGTTTTCCTGGACCACGACCTCTGGATTGCCGGCGGAGGGATCCTTCTCAAGGCCGTTGGTGCTGGAGCACATTAGACTAAAGGTTTTGCCATCTTGATCCAGCAGGTAGAGGCGAGTGTCGAGATCGAAGAATTCTTTGGGCACAAGAGTGCAGACGAGATAGAGATTGTCCAAGGTGGTGTATTCTTGAGCCAGGTCGAAAAAGGAGGCAAAGGCCTCTTCCTGTAGGCGCTCGAAGTTGTAGAGACTATAGCTTTCTAACTTTTCCCTTATTCTTGCGCGCACACTTTCCATCTTACTTTCGTGCATTTGACCCCCTATGTTTTGAGCTCCAAAGCAAGAACCTGGATTCTTTACTTATAAAGTTACGAGGGGAGGAATTCAAGCTTAAAAGTCGCTACTTGCTTTGCTGGCCCGGATTATTCATGAACAATCCGCCCTAACGGGCCATTCGACAAGCTTATGGTCCTGAGCCTGTCGAAGGACTTCGACTCCGACCCTTTGAGGTCTCCGCTCAGGGCCAGCCTTGAGCAAGGTGTGAAACACCGAGTCGAAACCTGCATGAAAGCAAACAGCTTTCTTGCAGGTGCTGATTCACGAATCCCCAGGATTCGTGAATAATGCAGGCTAGGATGCTTGTCTGCCGGGACGCGGGGATTGCTATTTTCGTTGGGTCGAGTGAGGTATAGGTAGTGATATTACGAGGCTGGCGCGCTGATCGTTGCCATTTTTGATGACCACGTTGCCACCATGTTGGCTGATAATCTGCTGAGAAAGAGGGATTCCGATTCCACCGTCAAAGGAGGGCTCACGGTAAAAAGGGAAAAACAGCTGAGATTCATCAAGAGGTCCGGGATTGAGCTGTATGCCATTGATTTCGATAATCACATAGCTGTGATTGAGGGCAGAGGTGATGGTGAGCTCACCACCGCCTTCCATACCTAGTATGGTGGTTTTTATGATGGAACGGAGGCCCTCTTCAATCAGGTGTCGATCCAATTCTAACTCAGGTATCTTGTTACTCAGTCTCGTGGTGATCTGAATTCCCAGATGATGGAATTCGTGGTTTAGTTGGTTGAGAACCTTGGTAAGGATTGCATTGATATCGGCGGGAGCTGGGTGCAATCTTATTCGCTTGAACCCATCCAAAACTCGATTGACAGTCTCTTCCAGCCTGGCTACCTCCTTCAAGATAATCTCCAGGTGGGCGCGACTTGGATCGTCCGCAGTCATTCGTCGGTCGAGCAAACGGGCAAAACCTCCAATGGAGGTCAGGGGGTTGCGAATCTCGTGGGCGACGCCCAGAGACATGTCGTTAAGGACCTTTATTCTTTCTGTGAGTATCAACTGATCTTCCAAATGTTTTCTCGCAGTGATGTCAAAGATGAAGCCGTCAATACATTGAATCTTGTTGTTGTGGGTAATTGGGATGGTGTGGTTAATGATGTGACGCACCGTCTGATCACGGTGGATAATTCGGTATTCCAGGGTAAGACTCTTGCCCTCTTCTAAGTAGAGTTCCCTGCTGAGGCGAACTCGTTGCCGATCTTCGGGATGGATATGGTTGTCCCAGAAAAGATTGTCTTTTTGGACTTCCTCGTCACTGTAGCCAAAGACCTTCAGGCAATAAGGGCTGATGTAGAGGGTGTGCAGTTGGTTGTCCAGGCTATAGGCCACCAGGGGCGCATTTTCGAATAAGCGGTGATATCGTTGTTGGCAGTCTTCCGACTCTAAGGTGAGGTCAGGCTCGGTTCGGCCGCTGAGATTGGGACTTCCGTGCGGAGGGCATCCCATGAGCTTTTCCTGGAATCAGATCTGTTGACTTATGTAAATATCCGACCGTATTGGTTGATACTAGCGGCGGAGTGTAAAATATTTTTTCTCAATTAACAAGGAAAAAATGCAAAAAAGGTCGAAATAACCGAATTTT
This sequence comes from Syntrophobacterales bacterium, assembly GCA_030601545.1. Classification (GTDB taxonomy): domain Bacteria; phylum Desulfobacterota; class Syntrophobacteria; order BM002; family BM002; genus BM002. The sequence goes on along the minus strand of JAUVTM010000002.1, from coordinate 6,061 downwards.
ATTATCAACAGTACAATTAACATATTTTCAACATTCGCAAATTGAGACCGTTTCTGAAAGACAAATTGAACCATTTTTGCTGAGATTTGATATTATACGCATTGTATATTTTTACCTATTCTATGCACGGTAAGTTTTGGGTAAAAGAAGAGGCTCAGAATTATGTCCACTGGTATTTTATCCAACCGAATCTGTCTGATCACCGGCTCGAGCCGGGGGATCGGTCTGGGGGTTGCCCGGGTCTTTGCCGAAAACGGGGCAAGCGTCGTCCTGCATGGCAGAGACGAAGAGTCACTGGGTGAGTCTTTGGCCGAATTGTCTGAACCGCAGAAGCACAGCTATATTACCGCTGATATAAATACTCCTGAAGGTGCGGGAGTACTAGTTGCTGCGTTTCTTCGGCTGCACGAAAGGCTTGATGTGCTTGTCCATAGTGCAGGCATTCTCGGCCCCCCTGGGATTCCCTTAGCTGAGTACCCAGCGGAGAGCTGGAAAGAGGTTCTTCACCTTAACCTAACCGCCCCATTCCTCGTCACCCAGGCACTTCTGCCCGCATTGAGAAAAGGTGATCACCCATCGGTGATATTCGTATCCAGCGGAGTAGGTTACAAGGGTCGGGCAGGCTGGGGTGCATACTCGGTAAGCAAGTTTGGCGTGGAGGGTCTCAACCAGGTATGGGCCGATGAGTTGGAGGCCGAGGGCATAAGGGTAAACGCAGTAAATCCAGGAGGAACGCGCACCCAGATGAGAGCTGTAGCATATCCCCAAGAGGACCCAATGATTCTGCCAACGCCGGAAGATATAGCACCCGTTTTTGTCTGGCTTGCCAGGGCTGACACTGCAGTTACTGGGCAGAGTCTGGAGGCCAGAGACTGGGTAGGAAGGGCTCAGAATGACATGGAGGCGTTTCCGGATGGAAACTAACTAAAGAGGTTAATTCAATTTAGACGTGTATTGAATATCGAACAGCAGAACAAGGAAACCGCAGAAATGTATAATGATCACTTCGATATTAGAATCATCCTGGCCACATCTTCAGGCCTAAAATTAAGTCGTGAAAACAATTTTTTTTCCACTCCTTCGCAAATGCGAAAATTCTCACGGATAAGCCGGTTGAGTCTCTGATTCTCCCTAGCGTATCGATTCACGATGTCGTGCATCCGCTCTGCTATGCTGACCACAGAGGTATGCAGTACTCTCTTATCAGCATAGTAGACAACTTCCTTCTCAGAATATACACCATCAAGGGAATAATCTATTAGCCAGATGTGCTCGCCCACAATGTCCGCGATTTCATCAAACTGGTGTTGAAGACATATCTCTCTGCCAACAGTGGCGTGGTTATCACCGGTCTGGATACACTGAGTTTTGGCGATGTCGTGTAGCAGAGCACCTGCTACCGCTTTCTGCACGGAAATCTGAACACCGGAATGAACCAGACCCGTAGAGATGGTTCTCACGATGTCGGCAACTACAATGCTATGCTCTCTGATGTTGTCCAACATCTGATACTGATCCATCAAAGCATGGCACTGTTTCTCTGTTGGTATCACGGTTTGACGTTCCTTCCTGGCATCATTTTACACATGATAATACTGATAAAGGATACCAGTAACGCCGTCCAGAACACAGCCTCTACCCCCTTGCCGATGGATTCCCGGATGGCCCTGATGGCTGTGGAGGATAGTGACCCTACCATTTCCGGCTGAAGGAATTCCTGAAGACTGTGGGAAAGTTGGGCTGCCAGTTCTGGTGGAATCTCCGAACGGAGCGGCGAATTCATAAGGCCATTGATGGCCTTGTCAAGGTAATGAGACACCATGGCCCCGGAAATCCCGATGCCTATGGTCCCACCCAGGGTTCTGGCAAATTGCTGAGATGAAGTGGCAACTCCCAAGTCACTCTCGTGCAAGCTGTTCTGCACTTTTATCAAAGTTGCCACCGAAACAAAGCCCATACCAATGCCAATTGGGCAAACCACTACACTAAAGTAGATGAGGCCGGTGGTTGCATTGAAAGTCAGGGTCAGAGCAATGCTGCTGAACATGAGGATAGCTCCGGCCATACTTGTCAGTTTCTCTCCAAGTCTGTTTACGACTAGGCCACATACCAGGGCGCCGGCCGACCACCCCAAACTGAGGGGAATCATGACAAGACCCAATTCCGCGGCAGTTCTTCCCAGAGTGCCTTGAATGAAAAGGGGAAGGAATGCCAGCAGGGAAAATATGGCGAAACTGCTGAAAAAAGCAGCGCCATTGGGGAGGGTAAACCCGGGGGTCTGGAAAAAATGCAAGGGGAGGATTGGTTCTGCGGCCCGCCGTTCTGCGTACCAGAAGATAACGCCGGCAACAACCGCAAGAAAAAACAGACCAAAAAGCTCTGGAGAGTACCAAGAGCGAGCTTCTCCGAGAAGGAGAAAAGAGAACAATAACGAAAGGATACAGATGGTCAGAGTGAGGGCGCCAAGGTAATCAACAGCTGCTTCTTTCTTTTTGGGGCGCGATTCCTGGAAATACCGCACGATAAAGAAAACTGCCAGGCTGCCAACGGGCACATTAATGTAAAAGACCCATGGCCAGGTCAAATAGGTGACAATAAGGCCTCCCAGCAACGGGCCCATAACACTTGAAACTCCCCAGACAAAACTGATAAGACCCATCATCCTACCGCGCTCCTCCGGAGCAGATACCTCCGAAACCACGATGTAGGCGAGAGCAAAATTGCCGCCCGCTCCGATTCCCTGGAGGGCGCGCAGAAACACGAGTTGTGGCATGCTATTGACCATGCCGGCACATACAGAGCCAACCAGAAAAGCTCCCACCGCGAGAACAAAAAGCTTCTTGCTGCTGTAGAGATCGGCAAGCTTGCCGAAGAGGGGCAAGGCAATGGTTCTGGTTAACATGTAGGCTGAAAATACCCAGCTATAGAGTTCAAGCCCTCCCAGGTCGGCAACTATGGTAGGCATTGCCGCCCCAATGATGAGAGCATCCAGGGCGCCTAAGAAAACTGCCAAAAGGGCAGCGATCAGCACAAGAGTTCGAGATTTTTTCGTCAATTCTACTGGCTCAGATATGGAATTTTTCACAAGACTAGCTCAGTTCCTGTACCTATGTTCTGCTGGAGAAATAGAGAGCGGGGCGCGCAAAGGTTTCTCTGAAAAGTCTTTCCAAAAAAGGCCGAACGACCTAATATACCAGTTAAGCTTGCAGCGGTCAGCTATCAGCTGTCAGCAAGAAGAGTATTCTTTTATAATTACAGCTTGCTGATTTCGTTTTTCTAAAAGCTGACCGCTGAAGGCTGATGGCTAAACAAGAGGGAAACATGCGTGAATCAGAAGGAATGCATTACCAGGGGACCATAATCCGCCCGCCCAGCGAAGCAATGAGTATACTCCTGCAGGTGACACTTGGGTGCTCGCACAACAAGTGCACCTTTTGTGGAACGTACAAAGACAAGCGCTTTACCATCAAGGATGACGAAACCATCCTGGCCGATATCCTGTTTGCCTCCAAATATATGCACAACCAGCATCGCCTCTTCCTCATGGATGGTGATGCACTGATAATCCCCCAACGGAAACTGGTGTGGATATTGGACACGATTCAGGAACACCTTCCCTGGGTGAGAAGGGTGGGGGCCTACGGTAATGCCAAGAGCATCAAGATGAAAAGTGACGACCAGTTGGCTCAACTGCAGGAAAAGGGACTTGGTATTCTTTACTTGGGGGTAGAGAGCGGCGACGATGAAACCCTCAAGAAAGTTTGCAAGGGGACGAGTGCAGAAAACCTCATCAACCAAGGGAGGCGGGTCAAGAAAGCTGGAATCAAGCTTTCGGTCACGGTACTGTTGGGAATCGCCGGACGCTCAGCCTCGCTCAGGCACGCCAAGGCGACGGGAGAACTTCTCACCGCTATGAATCCACATTACGTTGGGGCCCTCACTGTGATGCTTCTGCCAGACACTCCCCTGGAGGAGGATTATAGAGCAGGTCGGTACCACCTCCCTGACACGCGTGAGGTTCTTTTGGAATTGAGAGAAATGTTTGAACATACTCATTTAAAGAGTGGACTTTTCATGGCCAATCATGCCTCCAATTATCTGCCCATAAAGGCGAGAATGCCCAAAGACCGAGAGAAAATCCTTGAGCTCATTGATGCGGCTTTGCGAGGCGAGGTTGATCTTAAGCCTGAATGGATGAGGGGGTTATAAGCGAGCAAGGCGAGGCGGGCGGGGAAAGCCGCTCCTACAGGACGTCAGTAACGTGAAAATTCAGCGAATCTAATGGAAACGAAGACCTGGAATAAAGCCATAATCCACCTTGATATGGATGCCTTCTATGCCGCTGTTGAGGTACTGGACAACCCAGACCTGAAAGGAAAACCGGTCATCGTCGGCGGTAGCAAGGACAGAGGTGTGGTCTCGTCGGCCTCCTACGAGGCCCGCACCTTTGGTGTCCATTCAGCTCAGCCGGTTGCCACAGCCATGAGGTTGTGTCCCCAGGGGATTTTCCGACCGGTGAGAATGTGGAGGTATAAAGAGATTTCACGGCAGATTCTTGAGATCTTCAAGCGCTTTAGCCCACTGGTTGAACCTTTGTCCCTGGATGAGGCCTTTGTGGATGTAACAGGTTCTACACGCCTTTTCGGTCCACCTGAGGAGATAGCCAGAAAGATTAAGCAGCAAGTGGTTGCAGAGACGGGACTCACAGCCTCTGCGGGTGTTGCTCCCACCAAATTCATAGCGAAGATCGCCTCAGACATTCAGAAACCCGACGGACTTACCGTCGTGCCAGAAGGAAAAGTGAAAGAATTTTTGGGACCTTTGCCTATAGAGAAGCTATGGGGAGTGGGCGAGAGAACTCGCAAGACCCTTGCTCACCTCGGGGTCGAGACCATCGGTGACCTGGGGTGTGTTCCCCTGGAGCTTTTGGATAGGAAGTTGGGAAAACATGGATTGCATCTTTCTCTCCTTGCCAAGGGAGTGGATGAGAGGGAGGTGGAAACAGAGCGCCAGGTTAAGTCCATTGGCCACGAGGAAACCTATAGGGAAGATATCCTGGACATGGCAATGGCCAGAAAAGTACTGCTTTCCCTCGCTACCAGGGTAGCAAAAAGGCTTCGTGGCCATGGGTTTGCAGGCAAGACTGTCACTCTCAAGGTGAAATACCACGACTTTGTCCAAATTACGCGCTCAGTCACTCTTCAAGAGCCCACCGATGACGGCCGGGAGATATTCCGGAGTTGCTGCGACCTTTTGAGTAAGACAGAGGTCAGCAAAAGACCAGTCAGGCTTTTTGGCATATCACTGTCTCAGCTAGGCATTGCCGATGAAGAGAAGCAACTCGCTCTTTTTGAGCAAAGAAGGGAAGCGCCGAAAAGGAAGAGACTGAACAAGGCCCTGGACACTATTTCAGACAAGTTCGGCGACGAGGCCATAGTGCCGGGAAGCCTTTTGGAATAGTAAGCGGTGAACGGTGAACGGTAAAGGGTAAAGGGTAAATAGAGACTGTTCAATATTTTGTTATTCAAATGGATCAAAAAATTAGAATACCATACTATGGATAGTTACCCCCAATGATTTCGGGGCAAAAGTCTTCCTATTCCCTGGATTCCCGCTTTCGCGGGAATGACGATAGTGTGCGATTGCCCGTCATCCCCGCGTATGCGGGGATCCAGATAAGGCACAGCTTGAAGCATGCTAAGACTGCATTATTGAACAGTCTCAAATTGTAAACTGGAATCAGCTGAGGGGCTCTAGACCATTTACCATTCACCGTTTACCTGACACAATGATGAATGTGAGATTAGTGATGTGAAATGTGCAATGACTAGCTGGTGAGATTGGCATGGAAGACCTTCTTGAGACTCTCAGGATCAATGAGGAAATTGCCCAGAAGTTTTTTGAAATTGAAATCAGTATTTTGTCAATCCTCAATTTCAGGGATCTTTTTGAGAAGCTCCTTACCGAAATCAGAGAGAAATTTGGAGTACCCTATGTCTGGATCTCGATGATCGACCAAAGCGAGGTCTCAGACCTGATTAAAACTCTGGAGTCCTCGAAA
>JAUVTM010000265.1 GCA_030601545.1 Syntrophobacterales bacterium | reverse complement strand
TCTTCGTGGCTTGTTCCCGCACCAGGGCGTACTGTTCCGTATAGATTGGTAGCTCTCTGTCCACCAGCACGCCAATGGTGAACTTATCCTTGAGTTCTTCTTCACTCATATCCGCCGCTATCTCGACGCGCACCGCATGTTCCTTTTGCCATTTCATCATGGCCACGGCATCTCCCATCCTGTTCCTGCGGCCGTACTGGGTATGACAATGGGTTATCACTTCCACCACACCAAAGCCCCTCTTGACGAAAGCCTTTTCAATAAGCTTATCCAGCAACCGAGCGTGGTAGACCGTCCCCCGGCCCACAAAAACGGCGCCGGCGGTCACGGCAAGTTCGGCGATGTTGAAGGCGTGCTCGATGTTGCGGTATGGCGCGGTAGAGGCCTTCATGCCGTATGGGGTGGTAGGTGAGTGCTGACCTCCTGTCATCCCGTAAATGTTGTTGTTGATTATGATGGCGGTGAGGTTGATGTTGCGCCGCGCCGCGTGGATGAAGTGGTTGCCGCCGATGGCGGTGGCATCGCCATCGCCCATCACCACGATGACCTTGAGATCTGGTTTGGCAAGCTTTACCCCGGTGGCAAAGGTAAGGGCTCGCCCGTGGGTAGTATGAAGGGTATTGAAATCCACATATACAGGGAGCCGACCGGAACAGCCGATGCCTGCAACCATAACGATGTCGTCCTTCCGGTAAGCAAGCCGGTCTATGGCCCGGATCATGGCCCCAAGCACAATGCCATTGCCGCAGCCGGGGCACCAGACATGCGGAAATTTCTTGTCGTGACGCAGATACTTGTGCACGAGTTTGGTAATCTCTGCCATGGCAGTCTATTCCTTTATGCTTCCTTTATCAGCCGCTCGTAAATTTCCTGAGGAGTGATCATGCAGCCGTCTATACGATTGAGGGTCGCCACCCGACTCATCCCCTCGTTGACGCGCTTGACCTCACGGGAAATCTGTCCCATGTTCATCTCCGGCACCAAAACAACCCTGGCGTCACGGATAGTCGCCACCACATCTCTGCGTGGAAATGGATAGAGAGTCACCAGGTGAAGCAGTCCTGCCTTGACCCCCTTTTCCCTGGCGTCCAGAACTGCTCTCCGAGCAGAGCGTGCCACCGAACCGTAAGCTATTACAATAAGCTCGGCGTCTTCAGTCATAAAACGGTTCACAATCTGGATATCGTGGAAGCTTTGGTTGATCTTCCTAAAAAGCCGCCTCATAAAAGGCTCTACTTCATCGGTTCTCGCAGTAGGAAAACCTCGGATATCGTGAATCAATCCGGTCACGTGGTAGCGATACCCATCGCCGAAAATCCCCATGGGGGGTACTCCGCTGCTGGTATCCTCATAAGGAATGTACCATTCCGGGGGCATACTTGGCCTAATCCGCTCCAGCACCTCGATCTCATCCGGGTCAGGCAGTACCACCGTCTCCCTGGTGTGGGCTACAACCTCATCAGAGAGGACAATAACTGGTGTTCGGTAGCGCTCCGAAAAATTAAAGGCCTTGACCGTTATGTCAAATGAGTCGCGCACGCTCGAGGGGGCAAGAACAATGATAGGATGGTCTCCATGGGTCCCCCAGCGGGCCTGCATGACGTCTCCCTGGGAGGGATTGGTGGGAAGACCGGTGGAAGGGCCACCTCGCATTACATTGACAATTACGCAGGGCACCTCTGCCACGCAAGCAAAACCGAGATTTTCTTGCATGAGGGAAAATCCGGGTCCACTGGTGGCAGTCATGGATTTGGCCCCCGCCAGACTGGCACCTATTACAGCTCCGAGACTGGCAATTTCATCTTCCATCTGGATAAAGGTGCCTTCCATCTGTGGCAGCCGGTAGGCGAGAATCTCGCTGATCTCAGATGCAGGGGTTATGGGATAGCCCGCAAAGAAACGGCAACCGGCAGCCAGGGCTCCCTCGACAATGGCCTCGTTTCCCTGTAGAAGGCGAGGTTTCTTTTTTCCTTTTCTTGCCATCAATCTCTTTCCTGCGTCTAGTCAAATAGTCGAACCGTCGAATAGTTGAATCGTCTATATCGTTTCACTCAGAGGCCTTCGCCACGCGTTTTTGGCTGCTTGCTGCCTGCTGGCTCTCAGGCTTCACAGACCTCTTCTTCTTTCTTCTCTTGAACGCGGACAGCGAAGTCGGGACAGCGTATTTCACACCAAGCACAGCCTATGCAGAGTTCCGGTTTGGAAATCTCCGGCTCCCCTTTTTCATTCATTGCCAGCACCTCTTCAGGGCAAAACGCCACACAGATGCCGCACCCTTTGCACCAATCCCGATAGAACTCCACCTCAAACCGCTTTTTCTTGGCTTTGGTCTTGGCTTGCTTATCCTTGACCTCTGCCTTCTTAGCCACTTTGCCTTTCGCGGTCTTTGCTTGCTTCGTTTTTGTTTGGCGTTTCGCTGTCATTCCAACTCCAATATCGAATCCGAGGCGTCATGGCTCTAATTTTCCCTCAGAGCTGTTTCACACCGCTTTCTATTTAAGACGGCTTTTGGAATAGTGGAGTAATGGAGTGTTGGAGTAATGTTAAAGGCACAAAGCCCCAAAAAACTGTTTTCTCTTTTACAATACTCCAGTACTCCAATACTCCAGCACTCCTCGAGTTTTGTTTCTGGAAACGTGCCGTCGAGTCTGCACCATTCATCAGTGCTTTTCAACACATGGCGCCGATTCCAATCGTGGGACTTGAGAATACACAATTCGAGATGGTTTTTCAAACGGTTTCCCGATCCGTATCACCGAGCCCTTACTTACCAAACCTGAATAATTCTTTGACGGCGCTCCAGCCCATCTTGCGGCGGAGAATGCCAAGTTGGTCTTGCAAAGGAAGATGCTTGGGACACACATCCTCGCACCCTAAAAGACCCATACAGCCGAATATACCCTCATCGGTACCGATCACCTCAAAATACTCTTTTTCAGTGCGTTGATCTC
>JAUVTM010000137.1 GCA_030601545.1 Syntrophobacterales bacterium | reverse complement strand
CCTGCCGGACCCGATGGCATGGCCGTCAAAAATCACCGCTGGCAGGACATCAAAGGTGGTTCCGAAAAGCAGAATCTCAGCACCGCTGTAAGCCTCGTTCAATGTTATGTCCTCGAACACCACTTGTTCAAGCTTGCCGTTCTCAACCAAAGACTCGGCCAATTCTGCGACCCGGGTTACGGTGGTACCCTTGAGAATTCTGGCAAACCGGGGAAACTTGAGAGTACGGTCCACCGTCACCAAGCCGATGTTTTCAGTGGATCCCTCACCCAGAAAGCCGTTCTCATCTATTGAAACAGTGTACTGCACCCCCGCATCCACCGCCTCCTTCTTCATGAGTACGTTGGGGAGGTAGTTACAACTCTTGATGGTGGCAAAGTAGGACCTTTTCACCGGAATGCTGCTGCTTTTTATAAAGACACCTTCTGTTGACTGCTCTTCCGGGTATACACTGGGATTACATGCAACGATATAGATCTGGGAGGACGGGCACTCATAGGGATTAGTGGTGAAGCCTCCCGGGCCACGAGAGACGAAAAGCCGAATCAGACAGTCCCGGGTTCCGGCGACGCGTATTGTCCCAATCACGAGATCGGTAATGTGCTCCAAGCTTGCTGGTAACTTCAGGTATATCGCCCGAGCCGATCGCTCCAAGCGTTCCAGATGAGCTGTGAGATTATAAATATTACCGTTGACGCACTTAAAGGCCTCGAAAATCCCATCCCCGCGGTGAACCATGTGATCGTCCACAGGGATGGTCATAAGAAAAGGGTCAGTGACCACGCCCCCCAAAACACTACTATACATGGCTAGATAGTTCTGATGATAGGGCTTGACCATATCCTCTGCCAGACGCTTGCAGTCCTCCAAACCCAGATGGGGTAACGTCATAATGTACTCCTCTGACCTTTTTTTTCACACTCGCCGAGCCACAAGACCTCTACCATAGAAAATCCCGCTCATTCCGTCAATCTTTCCTTACCACAGGACTTTCCCCATTTTGTCAGGACTAATTGGGGAAAAGCCATGGTCAAGGGGGAGGCTGCGAAACAACGAGCACCTGAGCCACCTCTCCTTCCACTCTTAGCCTCGCAAAGACCAGCATGAAGATTTGATGCTTTCTCAAAAGATACACTGCCATAAATGGCGCGAATCGTGCTCGTGGTGGAGTAGCCTCCCCCTTGACCATTAATGGCAATGAACTGCAGTAGAAAGATTCATTCCGGCCCATCGATCTCATCCGGGCTAAGGTAGCCAAAGATACATAAAGCGCGGTTCCGGCCTCTGGGGCAGCAGATCTCCCTGCTGCAACCGGTCCGCCCAGCTCAATGCCTCTCCTTGTGATTTGGAATAGATATTGTCCACATAAGTTCCAGGACGATGGTATATAATCACCTGAGCTTTCGGCACCCCCGCCGCGGCTTTTGCCCACTTTACCGCATCGTTAAGGTAACCCAACTCATCTACTAAATGCAGTCTGAACGCCTGGGTTCCGGAGAAGACTCGCCCGTCTTTCACCGTGGTCAGGTCCGAGTCAGTCATGTTCTTTCTTCCCGCTCGAACCACCTCTAGAAATTTACTCTGGTACTCGTCGATGATTCTTTGAAAAATCACTTTTTCCTCACTCGTTGCTGGCCGGAAGGGAGACCACATGTCCTTCTTATTTCCTGACTTCACCGTCTCTTCCTGAACGCCTACCTTTTCCATTAATCCCTGTACATTGAATTTAAACGCTATCGTGCCGATACTGCCGGTCAAGGTAGTTGGCTGGGCCACAATGTGGTCGGCCGCACTGGCAACATAGTATCCTCCTGATGTGGCCATTCCGAGGAAACAGGCAACAACCTTGACCTTTCTTTTTTTCTTGAACTGCATAATCTCGTGGTGCAGCAAATCACTTGCACTGACTGTTCCTCCCGGCGTATTGATGCGAAGAACGAGAGCTTTTACCTCATTGTCCTGGGCGGCCTTACCCAGTTCCTCCTTCACTCTGGCAACCAGGTTTACCTGTTCTTTGAAACTGCCACCCTTCTTCTCCTCGTCGTAGGTTAGGACTCCGCTTAAATCCATTACCAGTATTTTGCCCGGTCCTTCTCCTTCAATAACCTTCTCCTGTAACGGTAATGCTGGCTGATAAAGGGTTACATTAACAAAAGCGCATCCGGATGCGCTCACGCTGAACAGTGCCGCTGCCAGATACAAGACTAACGAACCACGCCCTCGCTTTTTCCTTACTTTCATGTCCATCTCCTTCCGATTCATATTGGGACAAAACTTATTACTCTCCCACAATTCATAGGATCAAGCTCTGCCAGGAATGATGAGAACTGTGATAATAGGTGGCAAAGTTGACGGTCAATCCCTGTTCTGCTATTAGGCTAAGGTGTCAGTTTTTTAAACCTTTCGTTCAGTGGCCATCTTTGACTTCCGGGAAGCAGACAACTGTCAAATAGTCTAAGGATTAAGCTATGCTTCACCTTGAAGAAATCAAGCAAGCCTCAGAGATCCTGAAAGGCATCGCCTTCGAAACCCCGCTGGTTTATTCCAATTACCTTAGCCGTTGTTTTGATGCCAGAGTCTATCTCAAACTGGAGAATCTCCAAAGGACCGGCTCATTCAAATTCCGTGGGGCTTACCACAAGCTAACAAGAATCCGCGACACCCTTGGTCCGAAGGGCGTTGTGGCAGCCTCGGCAGGTAACCATGCTCAGGGAGTAGCCCATGCCGCGCACCTTATGTCCGTACCCTCCTCAATCGTCATGCCAGAATGGGCCTCCATCAGCAAACAGATTGCCACCCGATCTTACGGTGGCCAGGTGATTCTAGCCGGCAAAAGCCTGGAAGAGAGTTTGGCCCAGGCCCGCACCTTAGAAGCAGAAGGGCAAACCTTCATTCACCCCTATGACGATGAAGATATTATAGCAGGCCAGGGGACCATTGGTTTGGAGATTGTCTCTCAGGTACCCGAGGTGGAAACAATCGTGATTCCAGTTGGCGGCGGTGGCCTCATTGCCGGAATTGCCACTGCGGTAAAATCCCTTTGTCCGCAAACATCAATTGTCGGCGTGCAGACAGCCGCTTGCGCTTCGGCCATGGCTGCTCTCAGGCTGGGTAAACCTGTCAATGTTCCAGCCAAGTATTCCATTGCAGACGGTATCAGCGTTAAAGAAGTAGGACAACGTGCTTTTGCCATTATACAGCGGTTGGTCGACGATATGGTGTCCGTGGAGGAGGAAGAGATTGCCACCGCCATGCTCGAGTTGCTGGAGCGCAAAAAGATTTTGGCCGAAGGAAGTGGCGCAGTCCCTCTGGCAGCACTCATGGGCAAGCAGCTTGGTAATCTGCGCGGACGGACGGTGGTTCTTGTTATCAGCGGCGGCAACGTGGACACTCATCTGTTGACAAAAGTCCTCCGCCAAGGGCTATTCAAGAGCCATCGGATCATGAGATTCTCAGTGCAACTGAGGGATGTCCCTGGTGCCCTCGCTCACCTTATCAAAGTGGTCGCTGACTGCCGCGGCAACATTCTTCACGTCTCCCACGATCGGTTGGGGCACCATCTGCCTGTGGAGTTGAGTAGAGTGGAATTGGAGGTGGAAACCAGGGGTTCGGACCACATTGAGGAACTGCTGAACGCACTGAGTGCCAATGGCTATGAGGTCGATACCCGCTGAGCTGCAGTGATCTTTTCCTGTAGTCGACGAAGCTGCTCGTCCTGTGGGGCCATTGCCACAGCTCGCTCACATTGTGCCAGGGCTTCTTCCAATTCTCGGTTTTTCACCAGTAGCTTTACCAGTCGCTGGGCAAACAAAGCATTGGCAGGATTCAGTTCAACACTGCGACGGGCTAGAGAAAGGGCCACCTCCAGGTTTGTCTCCGTACGTCCATACAAAAGAGCGAGACCGCTCAGTGCAGCCGCATCTTTCCCGTTGATCTTGAGAGCCTTCTTGAAAGCATCCATGGCCTCTTCGTGGTTACCCTGCTCCAGAAAACACTCACCAAACAATCGCCAAGCTTTAGCCCAATTGGGGTTCAGATCTACGGTGCGCCCAAGGTGAATCCGGGCCTCTTCCAGCCTATTTTGTTTTCTGCACAGCTTTGCCAGCTGGAAATGAGCGGCAGCATTATCAGGTTCCAGTTCGGCAGCCCGACTGAAGGCGTGCTCAGCCTCACCCTTGCGTGCTAGGCTCAGCAGTCCGCAGCCCAGATTGTAATGAGCCATGAAGTCGTTAGGTTCCAGTTCGGTTCCCCGGGAAAATTCAGCAACTGCTTCCTCGGATTTATCCATCTTGGCGTAACAAACCCCCAGGCTGTTGCTGACATTCACATTATCGGGATCCAAGGTCAGGGCTCTTTGGAACTCCTGCACTGCCTCTTCCAGCCGCCCGCTTTCATAAAACCGATCGCCGCTGATATTCAAGCTCACCGCGTCAAAGAGTGTCTGGGTATTGGGCCCGAAGAACCCTGTATGGACCAGTGCCTTGCGACCGTTGTCCAGCATGTCCTGCTTGGCAAAATCTGAACAGGGATAAACACTGATACCCATCTGCACCGTGGTGCTCAAGGTTGATTGTACTCGCTGCCGAATAGCCCTCCCCCGTTCTTGGGCAGAATCAGCATCTGCGCCGGGCAAAAATACGCCGAACCGATCTGGACCCGCCCAATCCACCACAGCGTCTCCAGGACAGTCACCTTCACTCGCCGCCAGTACACGCTTGGCCCGATGTGCAGCCCCTTTTGAGCCATGTTGCCTCTGCCATACCTCCCAATCGTCCAGCTTGACCAACAGGAGAGCACCCGGTTCGTCGTCGGCAAGCAAAGAGGATAGCCGCTTTTCAATGGCTGACTCTAGTTTTACCAACCCTCGTTCACGAAGTGCTTTGAAACCCAATATTTTCTCATCTTTCTTCTTTGCCATCTCCGCCGCCAGGGTTGCCCGTCGAATCACTTCCTCGGCTGCGGTCAATTCCAGGCCGAGATCGCTCTTTTCCCAGGGGAGTGAGGGTCCATCGTCGTAAAAATCCTCAGGGAAACTTACTACTCCCGCCGCCAGGTCCCATTCCTCGCCACCCCTCTCTGTCTCCCTGTCACCACCACTCAGGGTTCGGTGCAGCCGTTCAGCCCAGAGGTGAGCATCTCTTGCATCTGCCTTCGGCCAATAGATTCCAACATAGCCACCTCCCAGGTGTGCCGCCAGAACCTCGTCTGGCAGGAACTCCGCCAGTTGCGGACCCAGTTGCTTCCAGATTGGCCCGGCTCCAGCCCACGGCTCGGGGGCTGGTGTGACAGTAAAACAAATGAAGGTAAAATGCGCTACCCTGGGGCCGTCGCCAAGCAATCGCCTGGGAGTCAAACTGCCACCGTTCTCTGCCAGGTCAATTACACGGCTTATCTCCTTCATCAACACCTCTCGCCGCCACAACGAAGTTTCCCCATCTCTCCAGCCTCTTTTTTCCCATTGCAATCTGTCAATACAGAGGCGGGCCAGCCGCTCCAGAAGCACCAAATTTTCAGCATCCGCGTACTTCTCGTCTACCTCTTCAGCAAAGAGAACTCCCACCACGCTCTCACCTCGAACCAGGGGAAGCAGGAGCCAGCCGCGCTCCTTTTCATAGGCGGGTCGCCGGCTGAGAATCACTTCATTGACTACCTTCAACAGAGCTTTCGGAGAATGGTTCTGGCCAAGCAGACTGTAGTCAGGAAAAGGAGGAAGAATGGTGAGTTGTCGACAGCCCAGCAGATCAGCCATCTCTTGCTGGAAAAAACTTTGTTGGTCCATCGTATCCGCCGGAGTCAACTCAATGGAATAAAGTCCCATGGCAATCCTCATAGCATAGTTGTCATAATTTCATTCGACACTGCGGACCAAGGGTAAGAAAAGTTGAATAATGCCAAATTCGACGACGGACCACGGACAACAATCAACTGACGCTCTCCAGCTGCTCAGCTGCCGCAACGATGACCTCTTCATCGCCCGGCTGTAGCGTCCTGGTATCCAGCAA
>JAUVTM010000235.1 GCA_030601545.1 Syntrophobacterales bacterium | reverse complement strand
GATGCATCAACGGCATGAACTTCATGTACTCCAGTAAATACAGTGGGAACCAGAGGTGCTGTAAGTTCTTGGATAAAAGTTCCGAAAACAGTGTCTTCCTGAGGAGGCCGGCCCACAGTGGTGAAGGGCCAGACAGCGTTTTCCCGATGATAAACCTTTTCCACCTTGAGCACCGGGAAATCATGCGCCAGGCTGTAATATCCCAAGTGGTCTCCAAATGGACCTTCCGGCAGTTGGCGCTTTGGGTCTATGAATCCGGTAAGGCAAAAGTCAGCCTCTGCCAGGATAGGCAGGCCGTTGGGCGGTTTAATCATGCTTATTCTATGCCCGGCAAGAACCCCGGCAAAGGATAATTCGGGCAACTCTTCAGGCAGAGGCATGATTGCGGCAATTGTCATGGCTGGAGGTCCACCAACGAAGACATTCACCTTGAGGGGAACATCCGCGTTAATGGCCTGGGCATGGTGGTAGCCAATCCCTCGATGGATTTGGTAGTGCAGCCCCACTTCCTCATCAGGCTCGTAGTTACCGCCAGAAAGCTGCACTCTGTACATACCCAGATTGGAGAGTCCAAATCCCGGCTTTTCGATGCTTTCGGTGTAGACCTGGGGCAAGGTAATATAGCCGCCCCCGTCCTGAGGCCATGACTTGAGCTGGGGAAGACTGAGAATATTAGTCTCTCTTGCCAGTACCGGACCTGTGCTCACTTTCCTGGGCATGAGATTCCAGAGAGCCTTGGGCATCCCCGTAAACTTCCAGGGCCGTTTGAGCACTTCAACGGGGTCCACTTTCAGCTTTACCAGGTGCTCGATGGTCTTAAGGGTGTCACGAAAGATGAACCGAGCCCTCTCCAGGGTGCCGAAGATATTCCCGGCCATGGGGAAAGCGCTGCCCTTTACATTGGTAAAAAGCAGAGCAGGGCCCTGAGCCTGGTAGACGCGGCGCTGTATGGCCCCAATCTCAAGGGTCGGGTCAACCTCCTGGGAGATACGAACAAGTTGTCCGCGAGACTCCAGCGCTGTTAGACATTGAGATAGATTTTTATAACCCACAGAGAAATATCCTTCTGGTTGTGGCATGGCATAAGGCTCATGGATCAAGATATTTTCATCTTATGCCTTATGCCTACTACTCCCAACTACATTCTTCTTGCTGCCCGTTGCTGGCTGCTTCCTGCCTGCTGCCAGTGGGTGTCCAGTTCATGTTCGGCCAAGTGATTTCTTTGGCATTCTTGTAGTAACCACCATGAGCGCAGGGGTGGCAGAGAGGAGAACCATCAATGACCACCTCACGATGGTCGCGAACCACCTGGCCGCAGCGATCACAGGATACTTTGCGCCTAGTGGGACCAGGCAGATCAAATTCGCTGAGCGAGACCTCCACTTCTTGCACCCTAAAGAGCACGCTGTCCGGCATTCTTTTGTATGCTTCAAGCTGCTGTTGATATTTCCCTACTATTTCAGGGGCATAGTGAGCAGCAAGATCCCGTGCTTCCTCAGTGGAAATCACCCGAAAAGCCTTGTCGGTTTCGAGATTGATAAAAGTAGAGGCCATGATACCGTAGTCCGCAAACTTTAATGATCGCCGTCCCAATTTAGCGCCGGTAACATGAGCAACCGCATCTCCTGCACACCTATCCATCTCCACATAGACGATGAGCTTTTTGATCTGATCGTGGCTGGTGGGATTATCCAGGCCGATGAGGCGACAGCCCAACATGGACATGCGGACACCCACCACCTGCCCTGGGCAGAGGTGACCGTGGGCCTCTGCAGATGAAGTTAACAGTTCTTCAAAAGATTTCATGAAGGTTTGCCCTTAGGGGGTCAGCTGCCATTTAAAGGTATTTGAAGCGGCATGCTAAAATTAACATAACCTAGTGCAAAAAAAAAGGTGCACGCACCGCGTCGGAACCTGCAAGAAAGATCTTGACCATTTATACTCAGTATACGAATATCCCATCACAACCCTAACGTTGCAAACCTGAACCGGCCAAAACCGCTAAACTCGCGCCAGAGTCCCGCCTTTGGCGGGACGCCCTTGCTCGCCTCGGCCAGGATCTCACGTACGGTTAAGTACGCTTCGACCTGGCCGAGACTGCGCGAGATCACATCTGACGCACCCTGGCGCGTTTTTCCACGGTGCAGGTTTGCAACGTTAGGGTCAATTGTATAATTTGGGGAAATTGTCATGAGTCTATTTAAGGCCTCAGCTACTTTAAGAGGAATGAAGCGGTTTGGCGGCATAGCCAGGGCGCTGGTCAAGCATGGCCTTGGCGATGTAGTTGAGCGGATTGCTAGCCGCAAGGAAGAGCGGGCCGCGCCGGACGAGGTCAAAGGGCCGACACTCAAACCAGGAGTGCTGTCCCCTCATCGGCTTCGCTTGGTTCTGGAAGAGCTGGGGCCTAGCTTCATCAAGCTGGGACAGCTCCTGAGCACCCGGGCCGATATCTTTCCTCCCGAATACATTGAGGAACTGAGAAAGCTGCAAGATCAGGTTCCTCCTATTCCTTTTGCCGAAATCCAAGAGGTTATTGAGAGAGAGCTCGAGCGTCCCATCAACGAAATCTTTCCCGATTACAATCCAGAAGCTTTCGCCGCCGCATCGGTGGCGCAAGTTCACCATGCCACGCTTCCCGGAGGAGAGAAGGTTGTGGTTAAGGTCATCCGCCCGGCAATTGAGGAGAAGATTCGGGAAGACATTCGCTTGATGTACTACTTTGCCGACAAGATTGAAAAAGCTTTTGAGGTGGCGCGCATATTGACTCTCAGCAACGTAGTGCGAGAATTTGAACGCACGATTTTCAAGGAACTGGACATGCTGATCGAGGCGGGCAGCATAGAAAAGTTTATTTCCAACTTCAGAGACACGGCTGAACTCTGTATACCCAAGGTTTACTGGGAATACACCACCAAATCTATCCTGGTTATGGAGCGGATTGACGGGATCAAGGTGGATCGGGTGGAGGAACTAAGAGCACGCGGCATTGACTCCAAGCAGATTGCCTTGGTCGGTTTGCGCTGTTTTGCCAGACAGTTAATGGAGTTTGGTTTCTTTCACGCTGACCCGCATCCTGGTAATGTCATTGTCATGTATGACGGCCGCGTCAGCCTGGTAGACTTCGGCATCACTGGGTATCTGGATGAAGAAATGATGCGGCATATAGCCAATATCTTCTTGGGTTATGCCGAGCATGATTACGATATGATAATGGAGGCTTTCCTGGATGCAGGTTTACTTAATGAAGAGACCATGGACCTGGAGAGCTTTCGGATCGATCTTAAGGATATGAGCGAGACCTTTTACGGGCGTTCACTGCAGTCCATTTCGGTAAAGGATGTTTATAAGCAGATTACCCAATTGATCCTTAAATATCGTATTAATTTGCCGAGAAATCTTTTACTGCTCCTGAAAACTTTTATCCAGACCGAGGCCCTCGGCAAGATACAGGGAAGTGACGCTAATATTCTTGAA
>JAUVTM010000304.1 GCA_030601545.1 Syntrophobacterales bacterium | reverse complement strand
TCCACGATGGGCTGGTCATTGGGATATTGCATCAGCCACACATTAAAATCTTCTTTTACCAGCTCCGGAGCGAGGCTTTGCCACACCTCGCCGGGGTCGTCCAGACCGTGAATCAGAACGACGGATTTTCGCTCCAGGGTCGCCCCGCCGGGTGCTTCCCGATCCGCTTCAAAGTAAAACAATCCGAATGTCTGGAAGAACTTGGATGTCTGTTCCGGAAATTTCTTTTTTACTGTTTCCCGAAGTTGACGGCGCAGTTCTTTTTCTTCTTCCCCATAGATGTTTGTAAACAACTGCCACAATCCGAGGAGCAGGAGAATACCGCCGATGACCCAGAGCCAGCGCCTTTTTTTTGTCCTTCTATTCTTATCGTCATTCATAGGGGTTCATTATAGAGCCAATCTACCTCCGCACCGTTTTTACAGCATCCAATCCCGACGAATGGGAAACCTTGTTCATCATGATTTCCGGCGGGCGACTTAAAAGGCTATTAGCCCCCATCAACACAGTTTCTCCAAATACTCCGACTACCTCATTGGCGAGTCGACCTTAGCAGCTTCGTAAGCTCGTTCGATTGCTGCCACACAGGGATTGGCCACACCGGTTCCTGTGTCGCTAAAGACCAGGACCAAGAACGCGGGGTTGATGAGGCTTCCAACAATGCCCGCACCACGTCCGATCCACCTTCGAGTGGGAAGCCGCGCCACGGATACCTCGGGCTGGGAAAGAGTGCCTTTAATCTCCACCGGGTTGGCGAGACTGACAAGACTCGCTCGCTTTGGTCTTGGAGCGATGAACACATCTAACTCTTCTGTCTCCAGATCCAGTATTCCACTACCCGCAATGGTAATGCGCCGGGTGTCGAGGAGAATATCCTCGATCTTTGCGAGACCATCCTGCAACTCGATGTGCGCCACCATACAGTTCATCTCGGTCACTGGTTGTCTTTGCCACCGGGGCGAGAGCAACGTTGGAATAAGATCGGCCGCCCAAAGATCCAACCTCCGCCCTGTAATCTTACCGGGTCCAGCGATGATGGTGATGCGACCATCGGCATTCCCCAGGAAGCTGCGCCGCGTAGCCCCGGGGCCGGATAGATTGACATAAAGATCGACGCGCCCCTCAATGAGGTCCCTATTCAGCATTTTTCTTTGATAAAACCCGTAATCTAGATCTTTGACGTTGAGCTGAATCTGGTTCAGAGGTGGTTTGACAGCTCCGTTTAAGTCAAACTCTTTCCTAATCTTTGCACCGGTAAAACCCGTAATGCTGAGAGATGATTTGAACCGGCCGTCCTTAAGCCTCACTTTCGAGACTAAATTACCGAGATCTCCTATCCCAGTGAGGATACGCTCGGCCTTGATATCGAGATCCAGGTCCGCCGCTGAAAGGAGGTCTATCGGAATCGTGTAGTCGGGGATGGCGCGGGATTTATCCTCCGCTGGTCCGGTATCCTCATCCGCATAGAAAAGCTTGACGTCGTCCAGATGAAGCTCTCGGGTAAATATACTCCCTGTGATTTTGGGGCGTGGGGGCTCGCGCACTACAGTTATGTTCACCTTAAGATCAGTCTTCCCAACCCGGAGATCCTCTTCATAGGTGAATCGGTTGCCGCGAGCAGAGACCCTCCCCTTGGCACGGAATTCACCACGCAGGGGCACGGCAAAATCAATCAACGGGGCAAGTCCTTCGATTTCTTTGCCCGTTAGTTCATGCTCGAGGTCAAACTCTTTCCTTCCAAATGGCCTGGCAATGGTACCTTCCGCCTTAAACTGCACATCTGCCGTCTGAAGGGCTACACGCACTGGAAGCACCGCATCAATTGTCCGCATGCCTGCGAGACTCACTGCGCTGACAGTGGCATTGAAAGGAACACTTTGCAGCGTTCCAGTGAAAGTGGCTGTTACCGGCCGGTCCTTGCGCGCGATGAACTCCGCACTCTCAAAGGTAACTTCGACCTTCTGGGCGGCAAAGTTGCCAGTGTAGCTTAAATTTGCAGGTCTGATTTCCAAAGTGATGGCAGCCTGTTCGAGCAAAGCGTACAAGGTCTCACCCCTACTACTACCCTCGAAATTGACTCCATCCACGGTGCCGACAATTATGTCAGGGAGTTCTAGCTGCTTGAGTGTTTGTCCTGCATCAATTCTTCCGATCGTAGCCTTCAGCGAGACGCTGGGCACGTTTCTGCGCTGGATCAAACGAATTTGACCCTCTATGGATACAGCCGCTACCCTGCCGCGAAACTGAGCGTTCAGGTTGCCGTTTGCAACCGTCACCGCAGACCTAACCTTTTCGACGGCAATGGGACTGTCCGCCACCCGTTTCACCTCAAAATCCAGCTTGGCGTCAAAGTCTTTCAGCCAGTCAAGCTTGATGGGACGATCTAGCAGCCCACCCTTTCTGGTTTTGGAAGAGGGC
>JAUVTM010000223.1 GCA_030601545.1 Syntrophobacterales bacterium | reverse complement strand
CAAAATACTTTGTCCATTAGGCACTTTTGTGTTCCAGAACTAATTACTCATCCCCTGTTATCTCCAGTGCCGTTCCGTGTCTTTCCGTGGTGAGCTGTTGCAAGAAAATAGGGCCACGTTAACTCCACAAAGATACGAGCTTTCGTAGCCCTTCTAAAGTTGCTGCCAGCAACCCGGCGAACCTTCTTGGTCCTTTGACTTCTAATTTATCACTGACCACAGGCTTTGACAAGAAATAAGTAGTAAGCGGTAAGAGGTAAACGGTAAACGGTAAGCAGTGAAACGCAAATCGTTATTGAGCATCGAATCCCTCAATTGCGCAATCCCATATCCGCAATCAGAGAACCCAGTAGTCAGGAGCCAGTAGTCAGTAGGAAAAAGTGCCCTTTTCTTTCTGTTTTTCTCCTGAATTCTGGATTCTGACTCCTGGCTTCTTACTCTTTGCTCTATGCTTTTTCAAATCCGAAATCCGCAATCCGAAATCCGCAATCAGTCCCGCCCTGCTACTCGTGCATTCTCTGCTTCTGCTCCGGCGGAATAATTGCCTCCACCGGTTTTTCTGGGATGGCACTGACGAGCAGATAGTGACCGAACAATCTACGTGCAACTCTCTGCACATCTTCAGCGCTTACCTGATGGATGAGTTCGGGGTAGCGGGCGTCCCAGTCGTAACCCAGCCCCAACACTTCGGCTACAGCCGCACTCTGGGCCTGGGCACCATTGGTCTCCAAACCCATTTCGTGCATAGTGATACACATGTCCTTTGCGGTCGTCAATTCTTCGGCTTTCAGCGGCTCCTGCTGAATCTTCTCTAGTTTTTCCAAGATGATTTCCACTACCTTCTGATAGTTAGACATAGTGGTCTGGGTAATGACCCCAAAATGGCCGCCATCTATACCAGAGCTAGGGAAGGCATGGACAACGTAAACCAGACTTCGATCCCCTCCCCTCAAGGCCTCCTGCAACCAGCCGCTCGGATAGCCAATACCCGACAACACCGCATCAATCACAGCCAAAGCCGGCCGATCAGGATCTTTCAGGGCCATCCCATTGGTGCCCACGAAAATGGCAGCAGAGACTTTCTCAGTCTTTTTCTGAATTTGGTCACTGGCAGTAAGCGGAGAGGTGGTAGTCTGGATGGCTGGTTCGACCAGTTTCCCAGGCCGCCATTTTCCGAAAAGCGACTTCACTTTGGCCACCATCTTTTCAGGATCGATGTCACCAAAAATTGCCAGTACTGCATTGTTGGGCATAACCATCCGGTTGTAGAAATTTGCAATATCAGCGCGGCTTATTTCCTGGATCGCCTGTTCCGTGCCTATGATGTCATTTTGATAGGGGTGCTGCTGATAGTAGTGCTTCCGGAACACCCGCTCAACTTCATTTGCCCAACTCTCGTCCAGGCGGCGGATGGCAAGCAATGTGTCCTGGCGTTCCTTTTCAATTTCTTTTTCTGGAAAGCTGGGATTCTGGAGGATATCTGCCAACAATTCCAATCCCGTGCTGGCATCATCTTTGAGTACCGACAGTGAAGCATAGTAGGTGTTCCGACCTGAGCCCGAACTCAACCTACCACCCAGCCGTTCAATGGTTTCGGCGATCTCCCGCTTGCTCCTCCTTCGGGTTCCCTTGCTCGCGAGTTCCATGGTGAAGGAACTGATTCCCGGCAAGTCGACCGGCTCAAAACGTTGTCCGCCAAGCCCGAAAACCTGGAAATTCACAATTGGCACTGCTGGGTTGCGCTTCAGCAGCAGAGTCAGACCATTTTCCAGGGTGTGTTTCTCGATTTCTCCCGCCATCTTGGCAGCAGAGGTTTCCACTTCCTGGGTTCGCTGGCGCGGGGGCGACAGAATGGCCACTGTGCTCACCTCTTTGCGCAGGTAGGTCCGCGCCACCCGCCGGATCTCCTCACGAGTAACTGACTTGATTCTTTCCACATAAAGGCTGTCAAAATAAGGATCACCGCTGGCAACAAGAGAGCTGGCCAGACTGGACGCCATTGCAGAAACGGACTGTTTGGAGAAAATAGAATTAGCAACTACGCGGCGTTTGGCCTTTTCCAACTCGCTCTTTTTAACCAGATCCTTTTTTACTCGTGCAATCTCCTCCCAAACAGTGGCTAAAGTGGGTTCAACATTTTTCCGAACCAGGCTAAACGAGAAGCTGAAAAGCCCAGGAGCATAAGATGGGGTCCAACTGGAAGCGTCCACTGAGAGCACCAAATCGTTCTTGTCCTTGAGCCCAAGGTAAAGTCTGCTGGTCTGCCCCTTGCCCAGGATAATCGCCAATACATCCAAGGCATACAGATCTGGATGACTCAAGGGGATCGTGTGAAAACCCAACATCATGGTGGTCAGCCTGGCGGGGGGAAAAGATTTCTCTGCCCACCGCGGTGAAGTCTGGGCCGGCTCCGTCTCATTCACCACGGGTGGATCAAAGCTCCGCACCATGTTCTTACTTAGTTCCAGTACTGTCTTTAAAGCCTCCGCTGTTTGTATATCTCCAACTACGCTTACAACCATGTTTTGTGGGACATATCGCTGTCGATAGTAGTCGAGGAGATCATCGCGGCTAACGGTCACGAAAACGTTCTCGTAGCCAATTACCGGGTGGCGAATGGGGTGCTCGAGATAGGCGGTCTGGACAAATAGCTGCCATAACTGTCGCCCTGGATTGGTCTCTCCGAGCTTGAATTCTTGCTGGATGACTGCCTTTTCTCTCACGACCTCTTTCGGATCCAGCAGACACTCAGACAGGTAAGAAAACAAAAGCCTTAGGGCTTCCCGATAGTGCTCCCTTGTAGTGTTAATGAAATAGGCGGTTTGGTCGTAGCCGGTATACGCATTGCTGGCTCCTCCCAGCGACTTCAGGGTGTTCTGCGCTTCGGTTTCAGTGAATGAGGCTGTGGTGCCGCCCGACACCACATGTTCAAGGTAATGAGAAAGGCCCCCAAAAAAATACTTTCCTTCATCGATCGAGCCAGTTCTTACTACCACCTTTGTCGAGACTACCCGAGAAGCGTGATTCTCTCGGATAAGGACGGTCATGCCGTTTCTCAGTTGAACAAAGGTGTCACCCGGTTTTGATGGCAGCACATTACTCACCCGGGCAGCCATTTCCTCAGGTAGAGCCAGGGAATCAAGATCGGGTATTTGCAGCGGTTCCGTCTGGGCGAAGGCCGGGACGGTGAACTTCAATATCAAGACGACTAGGCAGACAAAAATCCTTTTGGCCATCTTTTCAAATCCTCCTGGAGTCATTTCTCATTTATCACTTTCCAAACCTAATTTGGCCTTTGCAGCAATACCTATAGTGTGTTCAAATAGTAATCACGCTTTACGCTACCGTCTACTACAAAGTGCTTCTTTTTTGAGGTCTTGGTTTCATGCCCAAGGGTGAACGGTCAACATCGGACAGATTCCTGGATGTGGTTACTGTCTTTCTCACTCACAGTGATAAAGTCCTGGTGTTGAAGAGAAGCAGCAAGGTAGGGACGTATCGGGGACACTGGGCCGGGGTTAGCGGCTACCTGGAAAGCGAGGATCCTCTGCAGCAAGCCTACACGGAGATGGCCGAGGAGGTCGGCCTCAGTAAGCAAGACGTGACTTTACTGAAAGCTGGGAAGCCCCTTGAGATTGTTGACGACGCTCAAGATCGTGCCTGGCGGGTGCATCCTTTCCTTTTTTCAGTGCATGAACCTGATAAAATCAGACTCG
>JAUVTM010000297.1 GCA_030601545.1 Syntrophobacterales bacterium | reverse complement strand
GCCGTTCAGCTAACACTTCCCCCTGACGGGCGTGTAGAGGACTTGCACCTCCAAGTGGGTGCGCCCTGCCGGGCGCACAAAAAAGAAGGGGTTGACAATCCCTGTCAACCCCTTTGTTTATCATGGTGGGCGGGGGGAGATTCGAACGCCCGACCTCCGCCGTGGGAGGACGGCACTCTCACCACTGGGTTACCCGCCCACGACAGTCAGGGTAAGTGAAAAATCTATACAACAACAGGCTAAAACCTGCAAGAGGAATTCGGGAATTGAGCAATTTTTTGAAAATAGCTGGAAACTCGAATAAGCTTTGAGTAAATCCGAAATCCCAAATCCCAAGCACCAAATTACAAATAAATCTCAAATTCCAATATTCAATGACCCAAACATATTTGGGATTCTCTTTTTTTAAGATGATCTGCAGGTTTGCGATTTTGAAACTGGGGACCCGCCCGCAGGGTGGGGAGTCCAAGCAAAGCGCGGACAATTTCGGTCATTGTTATTTGCCCTTCGACTAGGCTCAGGGTGGTGAGCTTGTCGAACCATTTGTTATTTGTGATTTGTGATTTGTAATTTCCATCAACTTTCATTTCTCGATATCAAGAACGAGGACCAGTTAAATCCGCAATCTATTACTGTCCGATTTCCTGCATCTTCAAGCGCAGATAGCTATCCTGAGCCTTGGGGTTTTCGGGATCCAGATCGAGAACCTTCTGATACGTTTTTAGTGCCTTCTCTGTCTTGCCGATCTGTTCATAAAGCCCAGCGAGATGCAGGAGGTAGTCAATGTTTTTGGGCGCCACTTTCACGAGTGCCTCGAACTGGTGAATCGCCTCCACCAGAAGATTCCGCTTCTCATAGGAAATACCGAGAAAATATCTTAGTTCAGGCTGTTCAGGTGCTTTGCCCACGGCACGGGCAAGGGTCTTGGTCATCTCCTTGTAGGCCTTTAGTTGGTCGTAGAACTCAAAAGCTTTAGCATAATAGGGCCAGTAGCCTGGCCGCAGTTTGATAAGTTCCTCAAGAACGGTGAGAGCCTGACGAGGTTTTTTCTGTTGGCGATACACCTCCACAAGATATTCCCTGGCATCGATATCCTTTTTGTCCAACTTCAATACCTGGGAAAAGGCTTTGGCAGCCCGGTCGTATTGTTTCATCTCGTAGTAGAGCACTCCCTGGTTGTAATGAACGACCTTGTTATCAGGAGACAGTTTGGCGATGGCTTCATAAGCAGCCGCAGCCTCTTTGTCCCTGTTCAGTTTTTCGTAAATGTCCACCAGGGCTAGATGAGCTTTCAGTGACTTAGGATTGTCTTTGATTACCCCCTTGAGGGTCTTGATGGCATTCTTATTCTTGTTCCTTTTTCGGTACACCGCTGCCAGCCTCAGCCTGGCATCCACATCTTTGGGCTTACTTTTTAGGTAAGCCAACAGGCTTTTCTCAGCCTGGCGATAATTGCCAATTCTGCTGTAAGCCTCACCCAAATTCAGATGGATGACCGGATTATTAACGCCACCGGCCAAAGCCCGCTTGTAGGAATTGATGGCCTCCCGCCATTCCCCCTGTTGACCATACAATGTTCCCAGATAAGCGTGGATCTCCGGTCGGTAGGATTTCGGGAAAGAATTCAAATTGGTGGAAAGAAAAGAGGCTGCTTGCGTCGGATTCTTTTTCGCCTTTAGATATGAGATAAAACCGTAGAAAGGCTCTTTGTCTGTGCCGCTCTTCCGGATCAGCTTGACATATGCAGCCAGGGCCTGGTTAGTTTTGCCTGCTTTCTGGTAAGCCTCCACCAATTTCTGCAAGATGGGTATCGTATTACTGGTGGCTGCCACTTTCTCATAGGTAGCGGCAGCCTTGGCCCACTGGTCTTGCTCGGCATAGAGTTGGGCCAGATTTGTCAGGATCAAGGCGTTATGTGAAGCCAGACGCGCAGCGCGCTCATAATAACGCACTTTCTCCTCCGGGCTCTTGGCCTCCTGGGCCTTCTTCACCCAGTCTCTTGCTCGCAGTCGCACTACCATATTGAAGCGACCAATGGACTGAGAACCGGCTATCACATCCACTACAACCTTCAAGGGATCCTCATTTTCAAAATCCGGCCAGAACTCCTTTATATCTCGACGCCCCTCCAAGAGATCGTTTGCTGAAAACTGCTCGGAAGTTAACCGCAAACCCCAGTTGAATTTGCCATCGGTATGGATATCGTCAATTGACACTACATCCTCCGGATGTACTACCAGAGTACCTTCCGCAGGCACTGTGTGTGACACCCCATTTACAATGAAAACAACGGCAATCAACTTATTCGGCACGGGCAACATGTTTCTGAGAGCGGTGTAGGGTGTAAAAAAAACCCCGTATGTCACCCCAGCAACAACTGCCGCAAGCAGCAAGAGCAGAACAGCCCATTTGAACTTGCTTGACATTCTTCGCCGCCGCTCTCTTGCCTGAAGAGCAGCAAGCCTTTCCTGTTCCAGTCGCCGTATAGGAATTTTCCGTCTCATCGTTTGCATAGTGTAGGAATTTAGGAA